>CANNUR010000046.1 GCA_947523045.1 uncultured Prosthecobacter sp. | reverse complement strand
CTCTGGCTCATGCACCCCGGACCGGTCAACCGCGGCGTCGAAATCACCGATGCCGGCATGAACTACGAGCGCAGCCTGATCAACGCCCAGGTCGAAAACGGCATCGCCGTGCGCATGAGCGTGCTCTACTGGCTGAAGCCGGGGGCGGTGGAGTAGGCTCGTTCGCCAGATCGAAGGCTCGGGGCAGAACGACGTGCCAAGCGCCCCCCCCCCGCCTTTTGGCAAAGGCGCAGACTCGTTTTCCGCAAAAAACCGCTGGCGGCGGGGCGGGCTCAATGTATCTTTTCGGCTCTCCTGACGCGCGCTTAGCTCAGTGGTAGAGCACTGCCTTCACACGGCAGGTGTCGCAGGTTCGAACCCTGCAGCGCGCACCATTCCCCTCCGGTCCATGCCGGCACGACAGGGAAAGTCAGTCAACCTGCCGCTCCGACCAGTGCCCGCCGGGCCATGGCAATGCTCGACTGGGCACCTCGCCGCACCAGGTCTGCGAAAGGTGGCGATTCCAACCAAAAGGCGGCTTCCCGGGGGGAAAGCCGCCTTCGTGTGACTTGGCTGGAAACCAAACTCAGCGCATCACCTCGAGGCGCTTGCGCAGGATCTCCTTCTGGCTGAGCCCGGTGAGCTTGGCCTGGCTGCTGTCGATCCACTTCTGCTCGAGCTCGTTCTTGGTCGGGCGGTCGACCTCGTAGAAGACGCCGAACTTGCCCGGCGAGGGCAGGTCAGCCAGCTTGAAGGCGGCGACGTCGTCCTTCACGTCGTGCTGGGTCTCGTCGATGAGGTCGTACACCCCGCCCTTGCGCGGCGTGCTGTCGTCGAAGGAACCGGCATAGAACATGACGCACTCGCTCAGGCACTCGACCACCGAGAAGCCGTCGTGCAGGATGGCGCGCTCGAAGGTGTCCATCATGTGCTTGACCTGAGCGGCATGGGTGCGGGCGATGAAGGTGGCGCCGCTGGCGAGCAGCTGCTTCATCGGATTGATCGGCCGGTCGATGCTGCCGGTCGGATCGGTCTTCGACTTGAAGCCCTGCGGGCTGGTCGGGCTGGTCTGCTTCTTCGTCAGGCCGTAGACGAAGTTGTCCATGATGACATAGGTCAGCTTGATGTTCTTGCGCGCGGCATGGTTGAGGTGGTTGCCGCCGATCGAGAAGCCATCGCCGTCGCCGCCGAACACGAACACATGCACGTCCGGCCGGCTCAGCGAGATGCCGGTGGCCAGCGGCAGGGCACGGCCGTGGATGAAGTGGATGCCGTGGCTGTTGACGAAGTAGGGGAAGCGCGAGGAGCAGCCGATGCCCGCCACGCAGACGATCTTCTCGTGCGGGTACTGCAGCTTTTCGAGCACCTTGTAGAAGGCGGCAAGAACGGCGAAGTCACCGCAGCCGGGGCACCAGGTCGGATGGTCGGCGGTGAGGATCTTCTTGGTGAGCTTTTCAGCAGCGGGTGCGGCGGAGGCTTCGGCCTCCTGGGTGGCGGCGGACATGGTTGAGTGGGGTGGTGGACTAGCTAAACGGGTTCCCCGTCGGCGGTCAATCACGAAGCGGGCGAATTTTGCAGGCCGCTCAGACAAAGTCGGTGATCGAACCAAAACCGGCATCGAACAGGCGGCGGTAGGTGCGGAAGGCAAAGCTGTCGGTCATGCTGGCGATCCAGTCGCAGACGATGCGGGCACGGCCGGCGGCGTCTTCGGCCCGGGCCACCGCCGCCTCAATGGCCGGCGGCACCAGGTGCAGGCCGCTCCCCTGCCCCTCAATGTAGCGGTCACGCAGCACCTCGAACAGCCGGGTCAGGATGACATCGGCCTTGTAGTCGAGCTGCTGGAGCTGGGGGGTGCGGAAGACCAGGTCGAAGGCGAGGCGCTTGTTCAGGCGCGACTGCGCCTTGACGGCGGGATCGACGACGAGGCGCCAGGCGTGGCGGCGGGTCAGGTCGCTCAAAAAGTCCGTGTGCGGCTCCAAACGGGCGGCGCGGATGTGGTCGCCAATGCAGCGGTTCAGCCGGGCCTCGACCCGGCCGTCGCGGATCGCCTCACAGAGGAATTGGATGTGCGCGGCCCCCTCGGCCTCGAGCCCCGCCGTCGCCGCCCAGGCCTCAAGCCGGGCCACATCGATGAAGCCGGCATGGATGCCGTCGGCGATGTCGTTCAGGGAGTAGGCGGTATCGTCGGCCCAGTCCATGATCTGGCATTCGACGCTCTTGAAGCCGTTGCGCGCCGGGCCGGGCGTCAGCTCCGGCGGGAAGGCGCGACCGTCGAGCACGAAGTCCAGCCAGGGCGACTGATCATCATACAGGTAATGGTTTTTGGCGCCACCGGCCTCGCCGTGCAGGGTCTTGTACTTGAGCACCGCGTCGAGCAGGGCACGCGTCGGGTTAATGCCGTCGCGGCCGTCGTTGAAGAGGGTGCGGGTGAGCAGGCGGAGGGTCTGGGCGTTGCCCTCGAAGCCGCCGTAGGGCGCCATCAGGCGGTGCAGGCTGCGCTCACCGGCGTGGCCGAAGGGCGGGTGGCCGAGGTCGTGGGCCAGGCAGGCGCTTTCGACGAGGTCGGCATCGATGGCGAGCTCGTGGCGGCGGTTGAGCCAGGCACAGATCGAGCGGCCGATCTGGGCGACCTCGATGCTGTGGGTCAGGCGGGTGCGGTAGAAGTCGTACTCGCCGGAGAGAAAGACCTGGGTCTTGTTCTGCAGGCGGCGGAAGGCGCTGCTGTGGATGATGCGGTCGCGGTCGATCTGGAAGACGTTGCGATACTCGTCCGGATGCGCGCGCCGCGGCTCCAGCGTGGCGGTGTCGAAGGCGGCGTAGAAGGTGGGGTCCGGCGGTGTCATGAGGATCGAACAGGAACGGCTCAACCGGCGGCGGATTTCGGATCGAGGGCGTCGCGCAGGGCGTCACCGAGCAGGTTGAGGGCGAGCAGGGTGGCGCTGAAGCAGAGACCGGGGCCGGCGAGCAGCCAGGGGTGGGTTTCCATGGCATCGGCGCCCTCGCGAATGAGCACGCCCCAGCTCGCGTCGGGCGGCTGGATGCCGAGGCCGAGGAAGCTGAGGGTGGCCTCGAGCAGCATGACGCCGGGCACGGTCAGGCTGGCGTACACGACGACCGGCCCGAGCACGTTGGGCAGCAGATGGCGCAGCAGCAGGTGCGGCAGGCGGGCTCCGGCGGCGCGGGCGGCGGTGACGAATTCGAGGTCGCGCAGCGACAGCACCTGGCCGCGCACCACCCGCGCCAGCGTCAGCCATTCGACCGCCCCGATGGCGGCGAAGATGAGCCAGAGTTCACGACCGAAGACGACGACCAGCAGGATCACGAAGGTGACGAAGGGGAAGGCGTAGAGGATGTCGACCACGCGCATCAGGAAGGCGTCGAGCCCGCGCCCGGCCAGGCCGGCGATGAGGCCGTAGCCGACGCCGATGACCGTGGCGACCAGGGTGGCGACCGCGCCGACCAGCAGGGAGATGCGACCGCCGTGCAGCACGCGCGTGGCGAGGTCGCGCCCGAGCGGGTCGGTGCCCAGCCAGTGGGCGGCCGAGGGGGCGGTGGACTTGAGGGCGAGGTCCTGGTCGTTCGGGCCGTAGGGCGAAAGCAGCGGCCCGAGGGTGCAGGCGACGATGAGCAGGCCGAGGAAACCGAGCGCCACCAGGGCAGAACGCCGCCGGCACAGCCGCCGCCAGGCGGAGCGCCAGGGTCCAGGATGGGCGGAAGCGTTCATGCCCGATGCCAGCCGATGCGGGGGTTGAGCAGGGCCTGCACGAAGTCGACCAGCAGGTTGAAGACCACGATGAGCAGGGCGTAGAAGGCGGCGCAGGCCATGGCCAGTTCGTAGTCGCGGTTGACCGCCGAAGCGACGAAGTGACGGCCGAGCCCCGGCAGCTGGAAAACGACCTCGGTGACGATCGAACCGCTGAGCAGGCCGGCGGCGGCCGGGCCGAGGAAGTTCAGTACCGGCAGGCAGGCGAGTTTGAAGGCGTGGCGGAAGACAACCGCCGCCTCGGAGGCCCCCTTGGCGCGGGCGGTGCGGATGAACTCCTGGGCGAGCGTCTCGCGCAGGCCGGCGCGGGTGAGGCGGGCGATCGAGGCGCTGTAGATGAAGCCGAGGGTCAGGGCCGGCAGCACCCAGTCGTCGGCCTCGTACCAGCCCGAGGCATTGAACCAGCGCAGTTGCAGGCCAAAGCCGAGTGCCATGAGCGGGCCGAGCACGAGGCTGGGCGTGCACAGGCCGGCGGTAGCGACCAACATGCAGGCGCGATCCTCGAGGGTGTCCGGGCGCAGCGCCGCCATGGCCCCGAGGGGCACGCCCAGGCCGAGGGCGAGAATCAGGGCGGCACCGCCGACCACCGCGCTCACCGGAAAGGCCTCGCGGATGATCTCATCGACCGTGCGCCCGCCGTTTTTCTCCGAGATGGGAAACTGGAAGCTGGCGAAGGCGCGGATGTGGCGCCAGAGCTGGACGTACTCGGGCTGGTCGAGGCCGAGCTGGGCGAGCTTCTGGGCACGGATGTGCTCGGGGATGTTGCGCTCGCTCTCCAGCGGGCTGCCCGGCGCGCGCTTGAGCAGGACAAAGGTGATGCACAGCACCGCCAGGAGCACGAGGGCGGCCTGGACCAGTCGGCTGGCAAGGAAGCGGATCATCGGGAAGGCGGGATCGCCCCCGTGCATAGCCGGAACCGGCGAGCGTTGCAAGCCATGGATGCCTCAGGCCACAGGCTGGGCAGGGCGTTGTGGCTCGACAGCTCAGAAGCCCGCCTGCATGAGGGCGCGGTCGAGCTGCTGCTGGAAAACGGGCACGTCGCCGGGCGGCGGCTGGTAGCCCTGCGGTGCGCCGCTGAGACCGAGACGGCCCATCTGGTCGACATACCAGGCGACGGCGACGCCGTCACTGAAGGTGACCTTGCCGCTGGCAAGCGCGCCGGGCACGGTGATCGTGTCGACACTCAACTGCACGGTGCCGGTCGCGTCACCCGTTGAGACGTTTTCGGCGGCTTCCGGCGCGACGGGCGCGGGTTCCGGTTCGGCGGGTTTTTCGACGGGGCGCTCCTTGTCCTTGAGGCGAACCCCGACCTCGGCCACAAGCAGGCGGGCTTCGAGGTAGGTGAGGATAAGGCCAAACTCCGTCTTCAGACGATCCTGGATTTGGTTGAGATTGGCACCTTCGGCGGCCCAGGCTTCGACGCGGGCAAGTTGATCGGGGGTCAGTTGGGGCATGGGAAACGGGTCAGCTCTTCATGGCGCCGGTGACGATGCCGGACAGGGCGGAGGCGCGCCGGAACAGTTCCTCGACTTCCTCCAGCGTCAGGGTTTTGCCGGCGGACTTTTCCATGAGCGGCACAAGCGCCTTCAAGCCCTCGCGGATCTTGACCAGGGCCTCATGCTCCTGGAGTCGCGGGTTCAGGTACTCCAGGCTGTTCTGGTAGTACTGCGCAATCTCCGCGCGCAGCAGGCGCGTCGTCTTCTCCGGCGCGTAGTGGTCGGCAACGCTGCGTGTGGCGATCTCGAAGGCGCGCAGCCAGCCGCCAAGACTGACCAGATGGGCGATGTCGACGTCGCGCAGCTGCACCATCTCCGCCTCGACATCGGCCTGGGTCAGCGCCAGTTCGTCGCGCAGCTTGTTCCACTCGCCCTCGATGCTGTGCTCAAAGAGGCTCTGGGTGTGGCGGTTCATGCGCGCTCCGGCGCCCAGAACCTTCGCGTACTTGATGAGCGCGCGACCCACGTCCTCCATCGCCTCGACCTTCTCGCACTGGACGATGAGGAAGCCGTCGGCAATCAACGTGCCCAGGCCCATCGACACCAAAACGCGGTCGGAGGGCGTCTGGCGGGTAACCGGGCGCTTGAGGGCGTCGTAGGAAAGCTTGCCGAGACCATCGAGCATCTCGAAGAGCTTGCGAATGCTCGGCGTGGTGAAGTCATTGACCCCGAATTCCTCGCGCACGTGCTCGTCGCCCAGGAGGTCCTCCGGGATGACCGGCCGCTCGCCCTCAGCGGCGGGCGGGGGTGGCACCGGGGGCGGCGGGACCGCAGGCGCCTGGGCTCCGGCCGGCAGCAGCAAAAGGCAGCTGAACAGGCCGACCCAGACGGCCGGACGGTGGGAGAAGCAGGCGGGAGACATGACGAGTAGACATTATTACGCGGTCCGGCGACGGATTTCCAGCGATTGCTGGCGCGGAACGCATTCTCCATTCCCACGCATTTGCCCCATTGCAAAAAACCAAAAGTCCTTTAGCCTCGCCGTCGGGTTACCTGAAATCCTTGATTTCCTGGCTCCCACCAACAGAGAAAACACAACATCATCATGAAAGCCACCATCCTCGCCCTGCTCGCCATGGCCGCCGTGTCCACCCTCGTCTCCTGCGCCTCCAAGGCCCCGCCGCCCCCGCCGCCGGCCCCGGTTCAGTACAGCAAGTGATTCGTTCCCGGCTCCCAACGTCATCCTCATCATGACCCGCCTCCTCTCGCTCGCTCTTGTATCCGCCTCCCTGGTGCTCGCTTCCTGCGCCACCAAGAAAGACTGCTCCTCCTGCACCAGCGGCAAAGCCGCCGCCTCGTGCTGCCCGAAGAGCAAGTCGGAGTGCTGCCCCAAGAAGCACTAAGACCGTCGGCGGTCCCGTCCGCCTTCGTGAACCGTCCGCCGCATGCCGGCGGGCGGTTTTTTTTGGGCCCATTCCCCTGCCCGCCACGGGTTGACCACCCGCCCCGACTGGCTTAACTCCGCGTCATGGCTTTCCCCCTCCGCTCCCCCCGCGACACCGTCGGCGGCATCATGGTCTTCGGGCGCATCCTCGACAAGATCCGCCTGCACGCCCGCGGCGCCCTTCCGGAGGGATATCATCTCGGCGTCATCGCCGGCAAACGCACCTTTGACGATCGCGTCTGCCGCCTGCTCGGCGTCGACTTCGACGCGCTCAGCCGCCGCGTCGCCGAGGGCGGCAGCGACGAGGAAATCCTCGAGTGGTGCTTCCAGCACGGCCGCCGGCCCGACGCCGAGCAGATCGAGTTGTTCAACGGCTTCATGATGAAGCGCGGCTGGCGCGACGCCGCCAGCGAGGGCCTGGTGCAGCAGCGCCGCGAGGCCGGCCTCGGCCACCGGGAGGACCTGGTGACCTTCTTCGACCTCATGGACACCGAGGAAGGCCGCGCCCCCTGAGCGCCACTGCCCCGGATTGCCCCGCCCCATGGAACCCTACCTCGTCATCGGCCTGCTGGCCTGCGCCCTGGCCCTGTTCGCCTCGGAGAAAATCTCCGTCGATCTGGTCACGCTCGGCCTGCTGTCGACCCTCGTACTCACCGGCATCCTCAGCGTGGACGAAGCCTTCGCCGGGTACGGCCGCGAGGTCATCGTCATGCTCGGTTCCATCTTTGTGGTCGGTGCCGCCCTGCGCGAGACCGGGGTGCTGGACACTCTCGGCCACCTGCTCGCCCGTGTCAGCGGCGGCAGCATCGGCCGCCTGCAGGCAGGGTTGCTGTTCGGCGCCGGCGGCATCTCCGCCTTCATGAACAACACGACGGTCGTGGCCATGTTCCTCGGTCCCGTCATCGGCCTCGCGCGGCGCTTGAACCTGTCGCCCTCGCGCCTGCTCATGCCGCTGGCCTACGCCTCGATCCTCGGCGGCACCTGCACCCTCATCGGCACCTCCACCAACGTCGCCGTCAGCAGCGCCTTCAAGGACGCCAACCTCCCCGAGGTCGGCATGTTCGAAACCGCCCGCGTCGGCCTGCCCATCTGCCTGGTCGGCTTCGCCTACCTGCTGCTCTTCGGCCGAAAACTCATCCCCGTGCGCGACCGCGCCGGCGAGGAGGAAGGCACCACCAACTTCCGCGAGTACTTCTCCGAGGTCGTCATTCTGCCGGAGTCGCCCATGATCGGCCAGGAGGTCTTCAAGTCCGACTTCTCCGTGCTCGGTTTCATGGTCCTGCAACTCATGCGCCGCAACGAAGAGATCGATGTCGGCACCCACACCCGCTTCGAGGAGGGCGACATCGTCCGCGTCGCCGGCAAGGTCGAGAATCTCATCCGCATCAAGAAGATCGAGGGCCTCGACATCCTGGAGGACGTCGCCCTGCGCAATTCGGGCATCGACATGAGCGGTGCCAGCGTCGCCGAGGTCGTGCTCACCCCGCGCTCCGGACTCATCGGCCGCACCCTGCGCAGCAGCAACTTCCGCCGCCGCTCCGGCCTGTCCGTGCTCGCGCTGCGCCGCGGCGACCAGTCGATCCGCGACCACCTCGGCGACGTCACCCTGGAACCCGGCGACCTGCTGCTCGTGCAGGGACCGCTCGATCGCCTGCGCGGCTTCGAGGAGAACTCGGAGATGGTGGTCATCGGCGAACACGCCTTCACCCCCGGCGCGCGCAAGCGCGGCATTGCCCTGCTCGCCGGCTTCATCGTCGCCGTCGTCGCCAGCTCCTTCGAACTGCTGCCGCCGGCCATCGCCTTCCTGCTGGCCGCCCTGCTGGCCCTGGCCACCCGCTGCCTGACCCTGGATGCAGCCTACGAGAACGTCGACTGGCGCCTGCTCATCCTCATCGGTGGCATGACTGCCTTTGGCACCGCCATGACAAACTCAGGAGCGGCGCGCCTGCTTGCCGACCTGCTCACCGGACAGCTCGCCGCCTTCGGCCCTCAGGCCGTGCTGGCGGGCTTCTGCGTGCTGACGGTTTTCCTCACCCAGGGCCTGTCGAACGCGGCTGCAGCGCTGGTCGTGCTGCCCATCGCCCTCGAATCGGCGGCCAGCCTCGAGGTCGACCCGAGGTCCTTTGGCATGGGCATCATGCTCAGCGCCAGCATCTCGGTGCTCACCCCCTTCGAACCCAGCTGCATCCTCGTCTACGGCCCCGGCAAATACCGCTTCGCCGACTTCATGAAAGTGGGCAGTGGCCTGGTCGCCTGCTCCCTCGTTCTGATCGTCACCCTGGTACCGGTGTTCTGGCCCCTGCGGCTGCCCTGAGGCCGGTCAGGCGCGCTTCTTCAGCAGGATGCGTTTGAACCGCGCCTCGCCGTCGAGGCTGACGCTCATCACCTGCGGATCCTCAGCAAAAACCTGGTGGACCAGCCGGCGGTAGTAGCTGTTCATCGGCTCGGTCGTCTGCGACTGCCCCGTGGCGCGCACCCGCTCGCCCAGCTCACGCGCATGATCGACCATCCGGTCCTCCTTCATGCTGCGGAAGTACTCGATGTCGACCCTCACCCGCGGCGCGCCAGGCAGGTGTTTCTGCAGGATGCGGTTCACCAGGTACTGGATGTCCTCGAGGGTGGCGCCGCGGCGGCCGATGAGCCGATCCGCATCCTCGGTGTGCAACTGCAGGGTCGGACCCTCGGGGCCGTCGGTCTCCTCAATGCGGACCGCAAAGCCCAGGTAGCCGAGCATGGTGTCAACGATGTGGCGGGCGTGGGTCAGGGCGTTCATGGCGGCGTGCGGGATAGGCCACGTTAAAAAGGCCTGCCCCCAATCTCAACGAAAACCGTGCCGACGCACGCGAAGATCGCGGCGGTTTCCGATGCCTGGCACTGCACGCGAGCAGCGCAGGCTCCTGCTTCATGCGGGCGATGCACGGACGGGTGTTCCCGACCCGTGCTACCCCCCGAGCTTCGGCGGCTTGTGGCCCTTCTTCTTGTCCTTGTTGCCCGGGTTCATCGGGTTGAAGAAGGGGTTCTGCGGCGGCGGGCCCTTGGGCAGGCGCTCAACCTTCTCCAGCACCGGATCCTTCATGTACATGCGCATGATCCAGCTCTGGAAGATCGCATAGACGTTCTGGGTCGACCAGTAGAGCGACAGCGCCGCGGCGAAGTTGTAGCAGATGAACAGGAAGAAGAAGGGCATGATGGCGAACATCACCTTCTGGGTCTTGTCGACGGTCGCCGGCTGCGGCGTCAGCTTCATCTGCAGGATCATCGTCAGGCCCATGATCAGCGGCAGCGGGTTGATGTCGAAATCGTTGCCCATCAGCGGCAGCTGGAAGGGGAAAACCAGGGTGTGGACAGTGTCGGCGATCGACAGATCCTTCACCCACAGGAAGGGCTGGCCGCGGAGTTCGGCGGCGTTCTGCAGGACGCTGTAGAAGGCGAAGAAGATGGGGATCTGCAGCAGCATCGGCAGGCAGCCGCCGAGCGGGTTGACGCCGTAATCCTTGTACAGCTTCATCACCTCCATCTGCTGCTTCTGCGGCTCATCTTTGAACTTCTCCTGCAGCTCCTTCATCTTCGGCGCCAGCAGGGCCATGCGCTTCATCGAATACTGGGCCTTCGACTGCAGCGGCCAGAGCAGGGTGCGGATGACAATGGTCAGCAGGATGATGGCGATGCCCCAATTGCCGCTCAGGTCGTGCATCCAGCGCATGACATTGGTCAGGCCCTTGCTGATCAGCCCGAACATGCCGTAGAACATGATGAACTCGCGCTGGCCGCCGAGTTCCTTGAGCCGGTGGTACTCCTTCGGCCCCATGTAGATTTCATACTCCTCGGCCTGGCTGGCACCCGGGGCCAGTTCGACCGGCGGCAGGCTGACCGCGGCCTGCATGGCCCAGTCCGTGCGACCGGCTTCCTCATCCTTGTACTTGTCGTTCGAGTGATCGACCAGGAAGCGCGAGGCCCAGATCTTGCCCGTCTTCTCCGGCCGGCCTTCGCGACTGACGATCGTCGCATAGAAACGGCTCATGACACCGGCGTAGCGCAGGCGTGCATGGCTGGCCCGGTACTCGGTCTTTTCATTGGAGAACATGCCGCCACCGAACCAGTTGGCGTCCTTGTGGTCGGCATCGCCGGCGTCGTTCCAAAACACGCTTGGCTTCAGCGGTTCATCGGGCGCCATCGAGGCGGCCGTGCCGGCGAAGAGGTGGTACTCCTCCGAACGATGCGCCGCGGTGCCGGTGTTGGTCAGGGTGACCGTCAAACGCAGCAGATGCGGGTCGGCCGCCTTGTCGGTGCCGAAGGCATACGCCTTGCGCACCGCAATGCCATCGGCGGTGACGCCCTCGAAGGTGACGCCGTCCGCGCTTTTCTGCGTGATCCGGTAGGCGACGGCATCCAGTCCGGCCGCCTCGCGGCGCAGGGCGCCGACCGGTTCCTTGCCGTGGCCGTTGAGGGTGATCTGGTCGCTGCCGCCGAGCACGGTTTTCTCAACACCGCCACCGCGGGTGGTGAAGTGCCAGGCCACGCTGCCCTTCTCGATGACGTGACGCTCTTCGGGAGCGGTCTGCGACGCCGCCGCAGCGGCCGGGGTTGCGTTGGCGGCGGGTGATGCGGCAGCGGTTTCAGCAGCGGTCGCCGGCGCCACGGCGGCCGGCTTGGGCGCCGCCGCCTTCTGGGCGGCGAGCGCCTGCTGGTTTTGCACGGCGAACCAGTAGTTCACGGCCATGCCAACGGCGCAGAGGGTGATGACAAACCAAGCTTTGCGGTCCATGAGGGAAAGGGTCAGAATTTAGTGCGGGTGACGGCCCGTGCAGCCAGGGACGGGATCATGCCCCTGTCCGCCCCAGGGATTGCAGCGGGCGAGGCGGCGCAGGCCGAGCCAGCCGCCGCGCAGGATGCCGTGGGTTTCGACCGCCTGCAGGAAGTACTCGGAGCAGGTCGGCGTGAAACGACAGCCGGCGGCCGGGCCGGCGAGAAAGTGCAGCACCGGGGAGACCAGCAGCTGATAGCCCCGGATGAGAACGCGCACGAGGAGTTTCATGGTCGCGGCTCGGGCGCCAGCAGACCGGCTCGGCGGGCAAGGCGCAGCCAGTCCTGCTCGAGTTCGGCGTAGGGCGCGGCCGGGGCGCGCCAGCGGGCAATGGTGACGAAGGCATGGCCCGGAAGGATCCGCGGCCGGGCCGCGCGGATGATCTCGCGCATCTGCCGCCGGAGACGGTTGCGCTGCACGGCATTGCCCAGCTTTTTGCCTGTGACCAGGCCGAAGCGGAAGTCGGCAAAACTGTCATCACGCAGCAGGCCCAGGACAAAAAAGCGGCCCGCCTGACTGCTGCCCTCTTTTTTGATGCGCGCAAAATCGCGCGACTCCTTCAGACGAAGGCGGGAGGGCAGGCGCATGGCGGGCCTCAGCGCACTCAGGCGTGCTGCTGTACGTGGCGCTTGTAGTGGATCTCCACACCCACCGGCATGAGGCGCTTGCGGCCGCGGGCGCGGCGGCGACGGATGATGTCGCGACCGTTCGGGGTCTTCATGCGGGCACGGAAACCGAACTGGCGCTTCCGGGTGCGTTTCGATGGCTGGTAAGTCCTCTTGGGCATAAAAGGTGGGGTGGGATGATGGCTTGCGTCACATCCCCGGGCGAAGCGGCCACAGGGACCATTCCGGCAAGGGGGCGGGCAGACTACCCGCACCCGGGGCTTTGTCAAATGCAGTTCTGAAAAGGGATGGAGGGGAGTCCTGGCGCTGCCTGGCTCGGGGGCGGAGTCGGACTTGTCGGACTTGTCCAGGACGCCAGCAGGCCGGCGTGCCATTCGAAGCCGGGCGGTAGAACATCAGCCCGTCCTTCGCTCGTTGAGCTACGGAGGGCATGCTTCGCCGCTGAGACGGCGAAGAATGGCGGACAGAGAGGGATTTTCCTTCGCAGGCTCAGGCCATCCGGGTTTGGCCTTGCTGTCCTCGCCCGCTGCGCGGGCTGGCGGACAGAGAGGGATTCGAACCCTCGGTGCCTTTGACAGCACACACGCTTTCCAGGCGTGCCCGATCGACCACTCCGGCATCTGTCCTTGATCCAACTGTTTTGAAAACAGCGAGCCTTCATCCTGCCTCCGGCCGAGCGCACCCGCAAGCTGATTTTGCGCGAGTTTGACGGACCACGCAACCAACTCAGTGACAGCCGCAGCCCGTGCCGCAGGAATCGCCAGCGGACCGAACCGGGGCGGCAGCGCCGCCACCACCGCCCATGAGGCCGGTACCGCCAATGATGACGCGGCGCACCGGTCGCCCCGTCTCGGGATCGGTCGTCAGCGGCGCGTCCTTCATGCTCTGACGCACCTCAAACCGGCGCGGGGTTTCGGCTTCGGACTCGGGGATCATTTCGTAGATGTAGGTGGGCATGGGCTGGCGGGGCAAATCGCAAATTTCAGATCCCAGATTTCAGATTGGAAAGGCAGAAAAGCAAGCGGCGTCCCCTGGGATGGAGGACGCCGCTGCGGAGGGGAATGTCGGAGATCAGGCCGCCTGTTCGTCGATGCGGACGGCGCGGTAGCCGCCGATACCCTTGAAGTAGAGCAACAGAAGCAGGTAGATCAGCGCCATGGTGGCCGGGATGTAGGCGTCGGCCTTGAGCGTGGCGCGGTCGCCGCGCTGGTCGGCCTCCACCACCTTCTGCTGCTCGGGCGTGCGCTCCTTGGCTTCCTTGGCCTCGGCCAGCTTCTTGCCGTCCAGGCCGAAGACCTCGGTCGACTTCAGGTTCAGGAAGGTGCTCGGCGTCTCAGCCTTGTAGGTCGCATAGAGGGCCGCGTCGACCTTCTGCAGTTCCTGGCCGGCGAAGCGGTCCTTGCCATAGCCGAGGCCGGGGCCGCCGATCAGGCCGGCGGAGAGCATGCCGATGCCGCCCATGATGGACATGGCCACCGCGCCGGTCTGCGGATAGCGGTCGCCGATCACGGCCAGCATGGTCGGCCAGAAGAAGGTCTTGCCGACCGCGTAGATGCCGAGGGCGATCAGGGCCATGCCGAAGGACTGCATGGTGCTGGCCAGGTTCAGACCGATGAAGGCGATGACGGCGCAAGCGAGCAGTAGACCGATCGGCGAGAGCTTGAGCTTGGTCTCAATCCAGTGGGCGCAGAAGCGCAGGCCGAACATGATGGCCGAGGTCCAGATGAAGAGGTACTTGCCCTGCTCCGAGGTGAACAGGTTGCCGGTGATGTTCTGGATCCAGCCGTCGGTGCCGAGTTCGACCGCGCCAACGAGGGCGTGGGTGACGAAGAGCACGAAGAGCAGGAAGGAGCCGATGGAGAACTGGGTCATCACCGCCACGGCGATCAGCAGGGCGCCGCCAATGCCGTAACCGATGGCCTTGGCATTGTCCGGGGCCAGGCCCTTGACGATGTCACCAAAGAACAGGGCAAGCAGGTAGCAGGCGACCAGGGCGCCCAAGATGCCGACCGGCTTGAACATCTGCACGAAGCTCGCACCCTTTTCGGCCGCCTCGGATTTCGGGAATTTCTGGCCCATGAACATGACGGCGTAGATCACCGTCGGCACCAGGTAGAGGGCGAGCTGCAGCTTCCAGCTGAGCTGCATCTTGTCGTCAAGCACCCAGCCGATGGCGGCACCGATGACCATGCCCGCCGGCCAGCCGGCATGCAGGATGTTCAGGTAGTGGGTGCGGTTTTTCGGGTAGAGCGTGGCGACCAGCGGGTTGGCCACCGCTTCAAGGGTGCCGTTGGCGTAAGCGAAGAGGAACATGCCCCAGAACAGGAACTGGTAGGCGTTCTCCGGTGTGCTGGCGGCAAAGGTCACGAAGGCCGAGAGGATGTGACCGAGCAGGGCCACCGCCACCAGCTTGCCGTAACCGATCTTGTCGACAATGACGCCACCGATGATGATGCCGAAGCAGAAACCGCTGAAACCGGCACCGCCGATGGCGCCGAGCTGGGCGGCCGTGAAACCGTACTCCTTGCCCCAGTTGTCAAAGATGCCGCCACGGATGGCGAAGCCGACGCCGGCGGCGAGGATGGCCATGAAACCGGCCCAGAGCAGGCGGCTGGCGTTGGGTGCGATGCCTTCAGTTTTTGCGGACATGATGGTAGGGATGGGTTGGATGGGAGCGCGGCCGCGGGCGGTGCGAAGCGACGATAACGGCAGTGGCCGGCCTTTTTAGGCGGGTGAATTGCAATGAACAAGAAAAAAGTACGCGTCCTCAGTGCCCCCCTGCCCCGAGCACGACGGGCTGGTAGCCGCCCCGCGCTCGGAAATGCAGAAACAGGCCGAGGTAGCAGGCGAGCAGGAAGGCCGGCAGCAGGGCGGTGCGGGCAAAGGTCTTCTTCTTGAACTCGTTCTGCACGGTCTCGACCGTCCGGCGGTCGGCCTCGGGCAGGGCGGAAACCTTCTGGGCGTCGACCGAAGGCGCGGTCCCGACGAGGTTGACGGCGTTCGGCCCCTTCACCTGCTGATGGATCGCCGGGTGCTTGTCGCGCAGGGCGCGGTCGATGTCGGCATCCTGCCAGATGCCCATGAGCGGGGCGCCGATGACGCCCATGCCGAGCACGCCGATCGCCGAGACGCCGTTGAGCGAGAGCGCGCCGCCGCGCGGGAACTGCTCGGAGACAAGGCCGAGGGTGGTCGACCACAGGAAGGTCTTGCCAACGGCGTAGAGGGTGGCGACGGCGACAATGCTCCAGCCGCTGGCGCCCTGGAGCAGCAGCAGGCCGATGACCGCCACGAAGGCGCTGACGACAAGCAGGCCGATCGGCGACAGCCGGTGCACGACCGGGCCGGCGAAGCTGCGCAGGAGGGTCATGATGACCGAGGTGTAGACCAGCACCCAGGCGGCGGCCTTGCCGAGTTCCAGGCTGAGCAGGTCGGGCATCCAGGTGTCGGTGCCCAGCTCGGTGGTGGCCAGGAAGGGCATGGTCACCAGGATGACGATGAACATCGGCCGGCCAAGCGAGCGGGTGTAGGCCCCGGCGGCCAGGGCGATTGCCGCGCCGGCGCCGAACACCAGCCCCCAGTTGGCGGCCGCGCCGAGCGCCTGGTAGATCGCCATGACCAGCAGGACGGTGAACATGAAGAAGCCGAAGGCGCCGAACTCGGCGAGCATCTCGCGGAAGCTGACCCCGGCGGCGACCCGCTCATTGACCGGGAAGCGCCGCGGCAGGATGAGCAGGGTGTACA
>CANNUR010000045.1 GCA_947523045.1 uncultured Prosthecobacter sp. | reverse complement strand
CTCATGCTCATTAGATAAACTCTGAGGAAAGAAAAGCCAGCACATATTTAGCTATCTGTAAGGCGGACTACACTAGATCTTGATGGAAGATTGAGTCGAATGTCAAGACACGCCCGCTCCAGCCGCTGGGATTATGGCATTGGTTACAAACAAGGGCGCGTAGAACATGTCGTATGGATGGAAGTCCATCGTGCGCATACTGGTGAGGTCCCGACTGTGCTTGCAAAACTGGCCTGGCTCAAAAAATGGCTCAGGGAGGAGTGCCCTGCACTCGAAAAGCTGCCCAACCCCATGGGTTTTGTTTGGATCGCAACCGAATCGGGTGTCCATATCACCCCGCGCTCCAGGCAGGCGCGACAACTCGCCGCTGCGGGAATCAGCCAGCCTGCCAGAATCCTGCGTCTTCCCTGAACCGCTGATCAAACCAGCTTTGTATCGACGGGATTGAAATTGGCAGAAGAAGTTTCCGTCATGCCAGCGTTGGCATCATGCCTGACACAAGCACGCTGAGTCAAAACATCAGGATCGTCCGATCCCAGGCGCCTTGACAGGGTTCCGCTGCCGGTCACGCTCCCCCATGCGAATCCTTCTTCCCTTCCTCGCGCTATCGGCCGCCTCTCTCCACGGCCTCGGTGCCGAGGCGACTTCGGTCGGACTCGGTGCGGGCAGCCTGTCGATCGCGACAGGCCAGCCTTCCCTGGTGCCCATGTCGAGCGGCTCCGTCCAGGTTCCGGTGTGGTCCTTGTCGGGCGGCACGGTCGGACAGTCGGTCGCCGGGATCGTGACGGGGCTTCCCGCCGATTGCCGGGCGGTGAAGGTCGAAATCGTCGTGACCTCGACCGACAAGACCACGAGCCCCGCCTTGGAGGACGTCTATCGGGTCCACCTGTCGCAGGTGCTGGATGGCGCGCCCTTCACGAAGCGGCATTATCAGGGCAACCCCGTGCGCACGGCGCTGCCCGCCGCGCCGCTGCACTCGCGGACGATCACCCTGGAATCCTATTACGAGATTGTCCCCGGGGCGCCCCTGTGGGTGCGGGTGCAGCGTGAGCCGGGCGATCCCGCCGACACCTTCACGAAGCCAACGGGCCTGGTCCTGGTCAAGGTGACACCGGTGCCTGCTCCCGCCGGAGGCCATGTTGTCGAGGATGCGGAGGGTTACAATTCCTGGCCGATGCTGCAGGCCATTGGCGACACGCTGGTCTGTGTGTACAGTCGCGGCTCAGGGCACACGGTCGGCGAGGATGCCCGCGTGCTGTATGCGCGCACCTCCAGCGACCGCGGCAAAACCTGGACGCCGGAAACGGTTGTGGCCAGTTCACCCGGCTATGGCGAGGTCGCCATTGGCAAGGGCCAGGATTCCGCGGGTGCCATGCTGCTGTGGGCGCGCCGGGTCGGCCGGGACTGGCAGCATGACCTGTACCGAACGACCGACGGCTTGGCCTTCACCCGGGTGGCAACGCCGGTCCTGTCGCCGGTTCCCGTGCAGATCACCGACATCTTCACCGTGCCGGAAGTGGGTCTCATGGCACTGTGGTTCGCCGGCGGTTACCGGGAGGACGACAACCACTCGTGGGGCACGCTGACGAGCCGCGACAACGGCCTCACCTGGACACAAACCACCCACGAATCCGGCCTGAACCTGGCGCAGTGGCCGACCGAACCCTCCGCCGTTTATCTTGGCAATGGCAGAATCCTCGCCATCGCCCGCACGGAGCAGCGTGGCTCGACCACCGAGCGGGCGCAGTTCCAACTGGTGTCCACGGACTCTGGCGCGAGCTGGACGCGTCGCCGCACCAACATCAGCGATGTCCTACTCTCCACGCCCAGCCTGATTCTCGAACCCCAAACCGGCCTGCTCAGCAACTACTACTACCAGCGCGGCGCCGGCGGTGTCCTGCGGCGCCGGGTCGTGGATGCCAACCGCATCTTCGATCACCCACTTCACTGGCCCGCCTCCGAAGCGGTGGCCAAGGGCAGTACGGCCTCCATCGATGCCGGCAACGTCAACGCCACGGTGATTGGGAACAGACACTACCTGTCCTACTACTCCGGCAAGTCGCCTCAGACGGCCGTCCTTGTCACGGAGCTGCCAGCCCAGCCTGCAGCGCGCTGAAAGGTGGAGATGGATTCCTCCGCGCTGGCCTGTCACCCCCGGGCTATGCGCGCACCTCAACCGTGGCGTCTGCCGCAGGCAATCCATTGCCGCGCCCACCACTGCACGCCGGCACCCGGCGAGACGAGTGAGTCGAAGGAACCTCCGCCCTGCCGTCGTTGAAGTGGCATGGCACAGGAACGCTGGGTCAAGGGCCTCGGCATCGCCTTCCTCCTGATCTGGGGAGCGCTGGCGGTGGCGCCGCTACACCGGCAGGACTGGGTGCTGGAAAATCTGCTCGTGCTCGCCGCTGTGCCGGTGGCGCGCGCCGCCTGGCGTCGCCGCCTGTTCTCCACGCCGGCCTGGACGCTGCTCTTCCTGTTCATGGTCCTGCACCAGATCGGCGCTCATTACACCTACTCGGAAGTGCCCTATGATGCCTGGTGGCACCGGCTCACCGGCGATTCCTTCAACGCGATCTTCGGCTGGCAGCGCAATCACTTCGACCGCCTCGCCCACTTCCTCTACGGCGTCCTGCTCGCCCGGCCCTTCCGGGAAACTGTCCAAGGCCTGTTCGGCGCCCGCGGCTTCTGGAGCTACCTGCTGCCGCTCGATCTTGTGCTGTCGACCTCGGTCTTTTACGAACTGGTCGAATGGCTCGCAGCCAGCGTGCTCGGCGGCGATGCCGGCATGACCTACCTCGGCACTCAGGGCGACATCTGGGATGCCCAGAAGGACGTGGCCCTCGCCGCTTTCGGCGCCCTGCTGACACTGGGTGTGGTGGCGATTTCGGAGCGACTTCAAAGCGATCCGAAGCAGCAGTCCGTCAGCCCCCCAGGACCCCCTCCGTGACGTCGGTCAATCGCTCCGCCAAGCCTGCTCCAGCACGATTTTGCCGTCTTCGCGGCGTCGGTACCGTGCGGTGAAGGCCTCGGCCTCCGGCGCCGCTTCACGGCGCAGGACGCGGTCGGTACCGACCGTCACTTCCGTCAGGCGTTCGCCCTGGGCGCGCAAGGTCGGCAGCTCTTCCCAGGCACCGATGCCGAGGCCGGCGATGACACTGCCGGGAGGCAGGGGTGTGGGATCGAGGCACCAGGCCGGGGCCACGTGCTGCTGCAGGTGTTGGGCATGGGCGGCGCGCAGACTGGCGATCCAGAACGCACGCAGGGCTGGCAGATGCAGCAGCGCCTGCCAGCGCGGGTCAAGCACGGCGGGCAGCGGCGCGACGTTCAGCCAACCACCGCAGAGGCCGAGTTCGAAAACCTCCGGGAGCGCCCCAACAGTCTCACGCGGCAGCCAGCGGTCCAAAAACGCCTGCAGCGGCGCGGCAAAGGCCTGCTTGCGCCAGCGTGTTTGCAGCAACTTCCAGGCATCGAGCCAGCGCGCCACCTCATACCCCAGCGGCGCGAAATCGCGGCGGGCGGGATGATCCTCGGGCAGGGGCGGAGCGTCTGGCATGGGCCACGCACCTTGGCGGTGCCGCCGGTCGGCGCCAGCGAAAAGCTCAGTCGCGGTTGCGGCGGAAGGGAATGCGGGCCGGCGGCTGGCCGTCCTTTTTGGCCTCATCCTTCGCCGGGCTGCCGGCCTTTTTCTTGCCGGCGAGCAGCGAGCCGCTGGGCAACTCCAGGTACTCGGCGGCGTCGAGGTACTTCACCGCCTCGCGCGGATCCTTGAGCGTGCTTGCCGCCTGGCGCAGCAGGGGCGCGCCGGCGGCATCGCCAAGCACCAGCACGCCGTCAAGCGCCGCCGCGCGCACCTCGGCATCGGGATGGATCAGGTAGGGCTGAAGCTTCGGCAGCTCCTTGGCGTCGTAGGAAATCGATGCCTCATGAATGGCCTCAAGAATCTGCGGCACGGCCTGGGCAACCGGCGCCGGGGTCACGGCCACCGCGGGAGCCGCGGCCGGCGACGCGCCGGCGGATGGGGTGTCCGTGGGGGCGGAAGCGCGGGAAGCTGCCTCCCGCGGCGCGGCGGCGGCCGGCAGGGGCGGCGTGCGATCAGGCCCTCCGGCACGGAAGGCGAAGAGGACGACGAGCAAGCCGCAGACGGCAGCGGCGGCGAGGATCCAGCGGGCATTCATGGCAAGAGAAGGGCGCCACCAGAGGCATCTGGCCTCCAAGGTGGCAGGCCAAAATAACACACCGTGCGAGTCCGGTGAAAAAATTCGCCGCCGACACCCTTAGAAGTAGTCTTCCGCAGCCTCAGGGAACTGCTCGGAAATGTCGGGATAGACCTTGCCGGCGCCCGTGGTGAACGATCCTTCAATGACTTCGCGGTCGATGGTGCCAGTGCCCGAGATCTTGTCGAGCTTGCTGGGGCCGCACTGGTAAACAACAACCTCAGGATTCTCCGGGTCGCCGGTGCGGACCTTGGTCAGCTTTTCAGCATTGGTGTAGATGCCCTGAAACTGGTAGGCACTCTCCGTGGCGTCACCCGGCTCCAGGAGGCCGTCGAAATCCATGACATAGCGGCGGACGGACTTCCAATTGCCGGCATCGGTCACACGCAGGGTCTGGACGTCTTTGACGTAGTCCTGCCGGTCGACAGACTTCCAGTTCCAGTTTTCCGCGAAGCCGTCGCGCGCCTCATAATCCCGGTCAATGACATCCCAGGTGAGCGGCACGGTAATACCGCGCTTGGCATGGACAGCATAAAGGAAGTCAACCCCCGAATAATACTCCCCGTCACCGCCAAAGGTGCCGCTCACCTGCACCAGCGCCCAACCGGCGATGCTGGGTCCCTTGCCATCTTCCTCAGGCAGAAAACCTCTTCCGAGAAGATCCAGGAGAAACTCCTTGTTGCCGTACTTGCGGGTGCCGATCTTGGAGACGTACTCCTCATGGGTTTCCTCGCTGAGGACTTCCTCATCCCGGTTCGTCTTGACGATGGTCCATTCGTTCCTGAAAGCCGGTCCACCAAGCAGCTCGCCGAATTCATCCTTGCCGGTGATGGGCTTGCCGGTTTCTTCGTCCCTCATCACAGTGCCCTCCTTGCTGAAGCTCAGCGTGAAATTGAACGTGACGTTGGCGACCGATCCAGGCACTTGGGCCAGGGTTGTAGTGGCGGCACCGAGGAGCAGGCCGGCGAGCAAGAGCGATGTTTTCATGAGGGATCAGGATGGGTTGACGTATCAGCAGCGATCCGTGGGTTGTCAACAGGCCTTTAACCTACGCTAAAGGCAGCCAAATGTGGCAGGTTTTCGTGTGCGCCCGACATTTTGGCTTGGTCTCGCCATTTTCCTTGCCGGCCCGGGCCGCTTCTCCATGGTAACAGCCCCGCCATGAGCAAAGCCCCCATCACCGTTGCAGTCACCGGCGCCGCCGGTCAGATTGGTTATTCCCTCCTGTTCCGCATCGCCTCCGGCGCCCTCTTCGGCCCGGACCAGCCGGTCAACCTGCGCCTCATCGAGCGCAATGACGAGAAGGCCTTGAGCGCCCTCAACGGCGTCTGCATGGAGCTCGACGACTGCGCCTTCCCGCTGCTGCAGGGGGTCACCCCGACCGCCGACCTTGATGAGGGCTTCAAAGGCGTTAACTGGGCCATCCTGGTCGGCTCGGTGCCGCGCGGCCCCGGCATGGAGCGCAAGGACCTGCTGAAGATCAATGGCGGCATTTTCACCGGCCAAGGCAAGGCCATCGAGAAGAACGCCGCCGGCGATGTGCGCGTACTGGTTGTGGGCAACCCCTGCAACACGAACTGCCTGATCGCCATGAACAACGCCAAGGGTGTGCCCTCCGACCGCTGGTTCGCCATGACCCGCCTCGATGAAAACCGCGCCAAGAGCCAGCTCGCCGCCAAGTCCGGCGCCCACCACAGCACGGTCACCAACATGACGATCTGGGGCAACCACAGCGCCACCCAGTACCCCGACTTCTTCAACGCCCAGATCGGCGGCAAGCCGGCCACCAAGGTCATCAGCGATCACGACTGGCTCAAGGGCGAGTTCATCAGCACGGTCCAGCAGCGCGGCGCCGCGATCATCAAGGCGCGCGGCCTGTCCTCCGCCGCCTCGGCCGCCAACGCCGCCTGCGACACGGTGTTCAGCCTGACCCGCCCGACCCCGGCCGGCGACTGGACCAGCGTTGCCGTCTGCAGCGATGGCAGCTACGGCATTGCCAAGGGCCTGATGTTCTCCTTCCCGATCCGCACCGACGGCGCCAAGTGGGAGATCGTCCAGGACGTGCCGGTCAACGAGTTCAGCCGCGCCAAGATTGAAGCGACGGAAACCGAGCTCAAGGAAGAGCGCGCCGCGGTCCAGGAACTCGGCCTCAACTGACCCCTGCCCCCTTCGCCCGTGCCGCGCCCCGCGTGCGGCACGGGCTTTTTTTGTACCAACCCGCGCCAAACGCGCCACGTTTCTCCTGCATGCCCTCCAACGTCCTCGGCACCCCCCTGCAGGGCTGCTGCCAAAATCCCCTCACCGGCTTCTACCGCGACGGCTACTGCCGCACCGGCCCCGAGGACCGCGGCCTGCACACGGTCTGCGCGGTGATGACCGCCGACTTCCTCGCCTTCAGCCAAGCCCGCGGCAACGATCTCAGCACGCCGGCACCGGAATACGATTTCCCCGGCCTGAAACCCGGCGACCGCTGGTGCCTCTGCGTCGCCCGCTGGGCCGAGGCCCTGGAGGCCGAATGCGCCCCGCCCGTGGTGCTGGAAGCCACCCACGTGCACGCCCTGGAATTTGTCGACCTCGAGGATCTGCGCGCCCACGCGGCCGTCTGAACCGCGCCTTCCGACGCCAGTGACGCGAAGGCGGAGTCGCTTCACACCAGCCCCAGAATCCAGCCTTCGACCCGGGCCGACGCGCGTTCCTCAACGGACAACGGCGGCTTGAGCCAAGCCTCCAGGCGACCTTCCGCGTCCGCCGCGGCCAGAGCTCGCGCCAGCGTCCAGGCATCGTGCTGATCCGGGGTGCGGCCGTCGCGCGGCCCTTCGCGATTCCACAGCGAGGGATACCCCTCCACCAGCACACTGACGCCCTCGGCCGGCAACCAGCCGTCAAAAGGCCAGACCTGCAGCCCCGGCACGGCCTCGCGCAGACGCCACAGCCAGGGCAGGCCGGCATGGGTCGAACTGGCCACACTGCCTGGCACGCCAAAATGGAAGGGCGACTTCGCCCGCGCCCGACGGTCGCAAAGCCGCCGCCAGCGCGCCTCGCCGCTGCGTCGACGACCGCCAACCGCCTGCCGCAGGTCGGCGACCCGTGCTCCTGGTTGATCGGTCGGCCAGTGCCGGACAAAATCGTCCATGACCGACCGCCAGTCAGGCGCGAGGCCGTGCGTCTCGACGTAGGCCAGCGGCAGCCCAAAGGCGTGATCGATGGCCACCAACGTCGGCGGTCCCGTGCACAGCTCGGCCTCCAGCCAAAAGGCAAGGCCACGACGGCTCCAATGAAGCCCGTCGGCCGGCCTTATTTCGACCGGCTCACCGCCGGGCACCGCTTCGTAGACACGCAAACCCGTCAGGCCCGTTTCCGGCGTGGCGGCGCCGG
Source organism: uncultured Prosthecobacter sp. (assembly GCA_947523045.1). Taxonomy (GTDB): domain Bacteria; phylum Verrucomicrobiota; class Verrucomicrobiia; order Verrucomicrobiales; family Verrucomicrobiaceae; genus Prosthecobacter. Next base: position 8,327 of record CANNUR010000045.1, on the reverse strand, counting down.
AGTAATCGATGCCGAAGTGACGGGCAAAGCGGGGCATGGGTCAGGCCGGCTGCCAGGTGTGCACGAATTCATGGCCGGCCAGCCAGGCGTCCTCGACGCGCGAGCGGCGCAGGGCGTCGCCGACGTGGTGCAGGCCGGGCGGCAGGGGTGGCAGCTGCAGCCCGCCCTCACTGCGGGCGTAGCGCCAGCGATGGCCGAGCCCTTCGACAAAGGCTTCCGCCGGCAGACCCCAAACCGACTCCACCGCCTCGCGCAGCAGACCGGGGATCTCGGCCGCGGGGCGCTCCAGATGGGTGCGACTGAAGGCTTCGCCGGCATGGGCGACCAGGACCGTGCAGCCCGCCGCGACACGTCCCGGCTTGTGGTTTTCGCAGGCGCTCCAGGCCAGGTCCGCTGCCGGATCGCGCACGGCATAGGCCTCCCGTGTGCGCCCCAGCCAGTCGCCACGGTAGACGAGCACGGCGGCGAGGCAGGGAATGTCATCGCCTTCGGCCTGCAGACCGAACAGCTTCGCCGTCTGCGGCCAGGGGGCGGTGCTGATCACGGCGTCAAAGGCTCCGCCCTCGATGCGCAGCAGGCTGCGCGCCTCGGCGACCGTCACTTCCGTGCGAATCTCCAACCCCTCGGCGAGGGCGCGCACCAGCCGGCTGTTGCCGTCGCGATGAAACCAACGGCCATCGTCCGGCAGGATGCGGCCGCGGCCATCCAGCACCGGTGCCTGCAGTCGCTGCAGCGCGTCGCCGCAGGCGGCGCGCGCCGCAGCCGCGAAACGCGGATCCCGCAGGGTGAAGAACTGAGCGCCGTGGTCCACGACCTGGCCCTGCCAGCGCTTGGTCGCGCAGCGACCGCCACAGCCGCGCGACTTTTCGAGGATCGTCACGCGCGCCCCGCGCTCGGTCAGACCGCGCGCCGCGGCGATCCCGGCGAGGCCGGCGCCAATCACGGCGATGGAGAGGTGGCGAAGGTCATTCATGCGAGCAGGGAGTGGAGCAGGCCGGCGCGCAGGGTCCAGGCCGAGGTGCGCAGCCAGTTTGAGCGCACGAGCCGGCGATGGCTCGCAGCATCAAAGCCGTGTGCCAGTCGACCATGCAACGGAACTTGAACGAACGCCGTGGCCATCCAGACGAGGGCAAGCGCCGCCAGGCTGACCAAAAAGGCCGGCTCACGGTGACCGACCACACCCAGGAGCCAGAGGCCGGAAGCGAGTTCCGCCAGCATCAACGGCGCCACCACCCAGGTGATGGCTGCCGTGTAGGCGGCGTGCCACGCCGGGAAAGCCTCGCGGCCGACCCGGTCAAAGAGCGGGTACTGGACGATTTGGATCGTCCAGATCAGGCCGACGAGGGCGCAGGTGACGGCGAAGTGCGCAAGCATGCAGGGCTTACGCCGCCGCTGCCGGCTCGGAGTCGTCCGGCAGCCAGGACGGGAACGGATCCTCCAGGTTCGCCCAGGCCTGTGGACCGGCGGCGAACTCCGCCCCGGTCAGCAGCGCCGCCTCAAACAGGGCGCTCAAGGCCTGCGCATCGAGCCCGCGTCCGATGAGCACGAGTTCGGTGCGGCGATCCCCATACAGACCCTGCTGCTGGGCGCGAATCTCCGCCCGCGAGATCTCGTCCTCTGGCCACTCGGCTTCATCGACCGCGCTCCAAAAAAAGCCGAAGGCGCGGGTGTCGCGCAGCACGCCGGCCTGCGACACAAAGCCGGCCAGCTCCATGCGTGTGGCCAGCCAGAACAGGCCCTTGGCCCGAATGACGCCCGGCCAGGGCGCGCGCAGCAGATCCTGAAAGCGTCGCGGATGAAAGGGGCGACGGGCGCGAAACACCCAACTGCCAATGCCATATTCCTCGGTCTCCGGCGTGTGACCGGCCAGCGAATCCAGCCAGCCTTCGCTCTGCTCGGCCTCGCTCAGGGCAAAGAGGCCGGTGTCAAGCACGGCCGCCAATGGCACCTCGCTGTGGCGCGTCAGATGCACCTGTGCCCTGGGATTGAGCGCCCGGATGATGGTCTGCACCTGCTGCAGTTCCTCCGCGCTGACAGCATCGGTCTTGTTGATGAGGATGACGTTGGCAAACTCAATCTGGTCGGTCAGCAGATGCGCCAGCGTGCGGCCATCCTCCGCCCCCAGCGCAAGCCCGCGATCCTGCAGGTCCTCGGTGCTGTGGTAGTCCTCCAAAAAATTGCGCGCATCCACCACGGTCACCAGGGTGTCGAGCCGGGCCAGGTCGTTCAGGCAGCGGCCCGACTCATCCGTGAATGTGAAGGTCTCGGCCACCGGCATGGGCTCGGAGACGCCGGTCGACTCAATGAGCAGGGCGTCAAAGCGGCCCTCCCGGGCAAGTCGGGCGACCTCGTGCAGCAGGTCCTCGCGCAGGGTGCAGCAGATGCAGCCGTTGCTCATCTCGATCATCTTTTCCTCGGTGCGCGACAATTCGGCACCGCCGTGGGCGACCAGTCGGGCGTCGATGTTGACCTCGCTCATGTCGTTGACGATGACCGCCACGCGCCGGCCCTCGCGATTGCGCAGCAGATGATTGAGCAGGGTGGTTTTGCCGGCGCCAAGGAAGCCGGAGAGAACGGTGACAGGCAGGGGTGTCATGGGGATGCACAGATCGCTCTATCGCCATATAATGCAAGTTAATTGCGTTATTAGTTCAGAGTGTCAGACCTCCCCAGGTGGTGCCCAGCCTCAGGGCGCCGGGTTGGCCTGCGCCACCAAACCATGAGACGATCTGAGACAGACCGCCCCACCCAAGACCGAGCCTGCTAGCGGCCAAACAGGCGCCGGTGGTTTTCGGCGAGCTGAGCCTCCAGCACCTCCAGCGGTTCAGGCCGCACGCGCGCCAGCAGTTCCAGGCTGACGCGCAGATTGCCCGTCGAGTTGAGTCCATTCGGCAGCGGTTCGCGGTCGAGCTCCGCCGGCGGCGCCATGTCGGGGGCGTCGGTCTCGATCAACAGTCGCTCCAATGGCACCTGACGAAACACCGCCAGTCGGGCGGCCTTGGCCGGGTGGCCGAACCAGGGCGACACCGAAAAGTAAGCCCCGAGACGGGCGAAAATCGGCACCAGCTCGACCGGGCCACCATAGGAGTGCAGGAGGAAACCTCGCCCGGGCCGCGGCGACTCGCGCAGCAGTTGCTCCAGCAGGCCCCAGGCGCGCAGGCAATGGATTGTCGCCGGCCGCTGCAGGCGCACGGCGAGATCGAGTTGAGCGACAAAACACTGCCGCTGCGCCGGCAGGTCGGGATCCCGCATCCAGCGGTCGAGGCCAAACTCGCCGACCCCCGCCTCGGGAAACCGTCGCAGCCAGCCTTCCAGCTCCGCCAGCCAGTCCGGCCCGCGCCCGTCGAGATGCCAGGGATGCAGACCGAAGGCCGGCTGCACACGCGCCTCGGCCCGCGCCAATGCCGCCACCGCGGGCCAGTCGGCCGCTCGCGTGCCGTTGACGACCATGCCGGCGATGCCATGGCACGGCAGGTCGGCGAGCATCGACGCGCGCCAGGGATCCAGGCGCGGGTCGTGCAGGTGGTTGTGGGCGTCGAAGAGCATGAAGCAGGGCCTTGGCGAAAGGCCCTGATCCAGCATGCCCGCCCCGCCCGCCGCCTGCAAGGTTGACTCGCCGACGCCAAACCGGTTCACTGCCGGCATGCGCCCGCTGCTTTTCGCCCTGTTTTTGTCCGCACCCGCCGCAGCGGACGTCTTTGATCCGGCGGGCCTGGCTGCGCTCGACACCGTGCTCGAACAGGCCGTGGCCAGACGAACCCCGCCCGGAGCCGTGCTCTGGCTGGAGCGCGACGGCCAGAGCCACACGACCGTCGTGGGCGCGCGCGCCCTGCAGCCGGCGCGCGAGGCCATGACGCTCGACACGCTCTTCGATGCCGCCTCGCTCACCAAGGTCGTCGCCACCCTGCCCTGCGTGCTGGCGCTTGCCGAGGAAGGGAAACTGCGCTTCGACGATCCCGTCGTCCGCCACCTGCCGGAGTTCGCCGGCGGTCGCGACGTCCTGCTCCGCCACCTGCTGGCCCACACCTCGGGCCTGCCCGCCGGCGTGCCGAGGGAGCCGGCCTGGAGCGGTTACGAGGAAGGCGTCCGCCGCGCACTCGCCAGCCAGCCCGAGGCGCCTGCCGAGGCACGCTTCCGTTACAGCGACGTGAATTTCATCCTGCTCGGCGAGATCGTCCGACGCGCCAGCGGCCGGTCGCTCGACGTCTACGCCCGCCAGCGGATTTTTGCGCCGCTGGGCATGGATTCCACCGGCTTCAGCCCGCCCGAAGACTGGCGGCCGCGCATCGCACCGACCGAAAAGGATGAGACCGGCGTCCTGCTGCGCGGGGTCGTGCACGACCCCACCGCGCGGCGCATGGGCGGTGTCGCCGGTCACGCCGGCCTGTTCACCACCGCGACTGATCTCGCCCGCTTCGCCCGCATGTGGCTGAATGGCGGCGAACTCGACGGCGTGCGCGTTTTGCAAACCGCCAGCCTCGAGGCCGCACGACGGGTGCAAACGCCGGCCACCGTGCACGAGCGCCGCGGCCTCGGCTGGGATTTGGACAGCCCCTTTAGCCGGCCGCGCGGCGCACACTTCCCGCTCGGCTCCTTCGGCCACACCGGCTTCACCGGCACCAGCCTGTGGATCGATCCCCACTCGCGCAGCTTCGTCGTCTTTCTGAGTTCACGCCTGCACCCTCACGGTGGCGGCAGCGTGCGCGATCTGTACGAGGCGGTGGGCAGCGCCGCCGCCAAGGCCCTCAAGGGCATCGACTGGACCAAGGCTCCCGTCGTGCTGCGCCCGCGCCAGCCGAACGAGGTGCCGACCGTGCTCAACGGCATCGATGTGCTCCAGCGCGACGGCTTTGCGCCCCTGGCCGGCAAGCGGATCGGCCTGATCACCAATGCCACCGGCATCACCGCCCGCCGCGAGAGCACGATTGATGTCCTCAAGTCGGCACCGCGGGTGCAACTGCGCGCCCTGTTCAGTCCTGAACACGGCATCCGCGGCGAGCTCGACCAGGAGAAGATCGGCGACAGCAAGGACCGCAGGACCGGCCTGCCCGTGTTCAGCCTGTATGGCGAGCGGCGGGCGCCCTCGGAGGCGCAGTTGCGCGAGCTCGACGCCCTGGTGTTCGACATTCAGGACATCGGCTGCCGCTTCTACACCTACATCTCCACCCTGCGCCTCTGCCTGGAAGCGGCCGCGCAAAGAGGCATCCCCTTGGTCGTGCTCGACCGCGTCAATCCGGTCGGCGGCACCGCGGTCGAGGGACCAGCCGTGCTCGACCAGGAAACCTTCACCGCCACCCACGCCATCGCCCTTCGCCACGGCATGACCACTGGCGAACTGGCACGAATGATGAATGCCGAACGCCGCCTCGGTGCCGACCTGCAGGTCATTCCGGTGGAGGGCTGGCGGCGCGGTCAGCTCTTCGACGAGACCGGCCTGCCCTGGCAGAATCCCTCGCCCAACATGCGCAACCCCACCGCCGCCCTGCTCTACCCCGGCATCGGCCTGCTGGAATTTTCCATCAGCGTCGGCCGCGGCACCGACACCCCTTTTGAAATCCTCGGCGCGCCCTACGTCGACGACCTGCGGCTCGTCCATGAACTCAACCGGCTCGGCCTGCCCGGCCTGCGTTTTCTGCCCGTGCGCTTCACCCCGACGGCCAGTGTCTTCAAGGATCAGCCCTGTGCCGGCGTGCGCCTGAGCGTCACCGACCGACGCACCCTTGAGCCTGTGCGCACCGGTCTGGCCATCGCCGCCACCCTGCAACGCCTTTACCCGGGCCAGTTCGAAGTCGCCAAGGTCGGCACCCTGCTCAACCACCGCGGCCTGCTCGAGGCCCTGCGTGAGGGCCAACCGCTGCACTGGCAGGCCGAGACCGAGGCCTTCCGCGCACGGCGCCGGCCCTTCCTGATCTACGGCGAATAAACCCGGTTGCCGGCAACGCCGGAACCGGGCAGCTTGCCGGCATGAACCCTGTGCTCGTCGGCCATCCCCTGGCCCGGATTCATCCGACTGCCCTGCGCGACGCCACCACGCCGCCGGCGCGGTTCCGCTGGCACCTGCATCGGCTGGCGGAAATCCTGTTCTGGCAGGCGAGCGCCGATCTCGACACCGCCGCCATGCGCGTGCAAACCCCGCTCGCCGAGACCGAGGGCGCCACCTTCGCCCGCCCCATGGTCCTCGTTCCCATCCTGCGTGCCGGACTCGGCCTGGAAGAAGCGGTCCTGCCGCTCGTGCCCGAAGCCGTGGTGGCTCACCTGGGCATCGCCCGCGATGAGACCACGGCCAAGCCGGTCTCCTACTACGCGAAGCTGCCGCCGGTGCTGGCCGAAGCCGACGTCTTCCTGCTCGACCCCATGCTGGCCACCGGCGGCAGCGCCGTCTGTGCGCTCAACCAACTCAAGGCCGCCGGTGCCAGGCGCCTGCGCCTCGTCTGCGTCGTCAGCTGCCCCGACGGACTGGCCGCCGTGACCGCCGCCCACCCCGAGGTACCGGTCTTCACCGCTGCGGTCGATGCCGGACTGAACGAGCGGTTTTACATCGTGCCCGGCCTCGGCGACGCCGGCGACCGCTGTTTTGGAACCTGATTTTTTCAAAAAAAAGCTCCTCCAGGCCGGGATTGCCCTGTTCATCGGCGGTCAGCCGTGAAATAATGGTGTTCAATTGCCATGAAAGAATACGCCTACATCCATGAGGAAGGCAGGCTGCCTGCGCCCCTGAGCGCGGTGCCCTTTCTCAACAGCTTCAGCGAGGATCAACTCGATGAGGTGCTGAACTCCTCCAGCCTGCTCCAGTGCGATGCCGGTGACTTCATCATTCGCGAAGGCAGCATTGATTCGCGCATCTACATCCTGCTCAGCGGCGAGCTTGAAGTCCGCGTCGGCGGCAAAAAGGTCGCCGTCATCACCCGCGTTGGCGATGTCTTCGGCGAACTCGCCCTCGTCAACCACGACAAGCGCGTCGCCTCCGTGATCGCCGGCGGCCGCGCCCTGTGCCTGGCGGTGGATCAGAAATTCCTTCAGGACATGCACCCGCGCGAGGAGGATCCCGCCTTCCACGCCGCCCTTTTTGAATTTGTCGCCCGCCTCGTCGCCAAAAAACTCGACTCCACCTCCCGTCGCCTGGCCGAGGTCGAAAAAGAGCTGCGCGCGCTCAAGGAGGAACACGCCGCCGAAGCACCAGCCCCCGCCCCACGTCGCCCGGCCGCCAAGAAGGCCGCGCGCGGCAAACGCCGGGCCCTGGCCTGAGCGGTCTTGCACTCGGACCAAGGGCTCAGGCCGCAACCCCAGAGCGCGCGTGTGCCACAGGCCACTCGCTTCGGGGGACTTCTGTGACGATACCCACGAAGCCCCCCAGTCCGGCCCACGACCGGAGCGCGCGTGTGCCGCAGGCCACTCGCTTCTCGGGGCCTCCGCGACGATTCCCTCAAACCCCCAAGCGCGGCCAACGCACGCGGGCCGCGACGCGGGGTCACTTCGCCTTGGGATTGCGCATGTAGTAAAGATGGCCGTCCTCGGCGCCGCCGACGAAGTCAGGCAGGCCGTCGCCGTTGAAGTCGACCGTCGTCGGGCTGACGTCGTGGCCCTCAATATTGACCGCAGCAAGCAGGCCCAGGTCGGAGAAAAACCACTTGCCGTCGGCCGAGCCGGTCTGGCGCAGGAAGTTGGCGTTGGCGGAATTGAGCAGGATGTCGAGTTGGCCGTCGCCATCCCAATCCATGATGCAGAGCTTGCGACGGCCGCTCTTGCCGGCGATGCCAGCATTCAGACGCAGGGGGTCGCCGGGCGTCATGGCCACCGGATTGCGCACCGCCAGGTTACCGAGGGTTTGGGCATCGGCCTTGGGTGCCTGCGGATCCGCGCAGAGCACCCGCCGGGGATGCTTCAAAATGAGCCTCCCCTCCTGCTTGGCGCGCTCAAAGAAGGCCAGGTAACCCTCCTGATCGAGCATGACGAGGTCGGTCAGGCCATCGCGGTTCCAGTCGACCGCCACCGGCGTCGTCCGCCACTGGGTGAGCAGGGCCTTGCCCTCGGGCACCATCCAGCCGTAGGCAAGCCGCGGCTGCGGGCCCTGCCATTCGACCTCAATCGGCTGCGCCGCAGCCAGCTTCGGTGCCTTGCGCGTACCGACATTCTTGTACCAGACGACCTTGCCAAGGATCGAATTGAGCACGAGATCCGGCAGGCCGTCGCCATCCCAGTCGGCCACGGTCTGGGTCGTGTACCCCCACTTCGCCTCGCACGGCCCCTGGATCGAGCCGTTCGGGCCGGCCATGGGCCGGATCACCTTGCCATCAGCCTCGAGGTGCTTCGGCGCCGCCCACTTGGGC
>CANNUR010000044.1 GCA_947523045.1 uncultured Prosthecobacter sp. | reverse complement strand
GCCCAGGCCAATGTCACCCGCGTGATGATCATGGATCAGGTCAAGGACCTGCGCGACACCTTCATCCTCGACAAGGGCGCCTACGACAAGCCAACGCCGGTCAAGGTGACCGGTGCCATGCCGGCGGCCCTGGCCGGGGAGAGCGCGAAAGCGGGGGCCCGTGCCAACCGACTCGATCTCGCCCGCTGGCTGGTGGACCGACGCAATCCGCTCACCGCGCGCGTGACGGTGAACCGCTTCTGGCAGGCCCTGTTCGGCACCGGCCTGGTCAAGAGCGTCGAGGACTTCGGCCTGCAGGGCGAAAAACCCAGTCACCCGGAATTGCTCGACTGGCTGGCGGTCGAGTTCATGGACAGCGGCTGGGATGTGAAGCACCTGCTGCGCTTGATGGTGACGAGTCGCACCTACCGGCAAAGCTCCAAGGTCACGCCCCAGTTGGCCGAGCTTGATCCGGAAAACCGCCTGCTCGCGCGCGGGCCGCGCCACCGCCTGCCGTCCTGGATGCTGCGCGATGTCGCCCTGGCCGCCGCCGGGTTGCTGAGCCCGACCCAGGGTGGACCGGCGGTCAAACCCTACCAGCCCGAGGGCATCTGGGAGGAGGCCACCTTCGGCAAAAAGAGCTATGTGCAGGACCATGGCGAAGCCCTGTACCGGCGCACCCTGTACACCTACTGGCGGCGCATCGCCGGACCGACGATGCTGTTCGACAACGCCGCGCGCCAGGTCTGCGAGGTCAAGCTCAAGCGCACCAACACGCCGCTGCATGCCCTGACCACCCTCAATGAAACCGGCTACGTCGAGGCCGCCCGCGCCCTCGCCCAGCATGCCCTGCGGGCGGGCAACGACGATCGCGCACGTCTGGCGGAGCTCTACCGCCGCGTGCTTTTCCGCGCGCCCTCGGCGACTGAGGTCGCCATCCTCCAGCAGCGTCTCGACCGCCAGCGCGCCCAGTTCCGCGCCGACCCCGCCGCGGCGAAGGAACTGCTCGCCGTCGGCGAATCCCCCCGCGACCCCAGGCTCGACGCCACCGACCACGCCGCCTTCACCGCCCTCGGCCAACTCGTCCTCAACCTCGATGAGGCTCTGGGCAAGGAATAGGCCGGACAAGCGCCAAGGCCCCTGAGCTGGCATGGTCCCGGCTTTCGTGGCGTCGGCTGAAAGCCCTCAGCGCCCTTTGCGGAAAGCTTTGTCCAAGCGTGTCACAAGTTGTTCCAGCACGTCGGTCAAAAAGGGCCGGCTGCGCAGGCCGGCCTCGCGCCAAGCCAGTGCCAGCGAACGTGTGTAGCAGAGCGGATCGGCCAGGGGACGCTGAACCACAGCGCCATCGCCGGTGAAATAGCTTTTGGCGAACTCCGGAAGGAAACCGGCGTAGCGACCGCACTTCACCGCTGCGGCAATCTGCGGGTAGGACGAGCATTCGAGCGCGGCATGCAGTGCTCCACCGGCTTCGGATGCCCGCGCTTCAAGGAACTGGCGAAAATGCCCGTGTCCCTCCAAGACGGCCCACGGCAGCTCCGCCAGCTCACGCGCTGTCAGCGCTGACGTGGTTCGCGACAACGCCTTGGGCACGAAGGCGGTCTGTTCGTACTGCCAGGGTTTCGAGTGCTGCAGACTGGGGGGCACATCCTCTTGACGCACAAGGGCCAGATCGACTTCCCCCTGCTGCAGGGCCTCGACCAGACGCGCACTCTCCAGATTGCGGAAGGCAAAGACGATGCGCTCACCGGATTGCTGCCGAATCCGTTCGCAGGCAGGAAACAGCAGCCACTGGATCAGGCTTTCCCCCGCGCCCACGACAACCCGCAGCGAGTGTTGCTGAGAACGCCGGCGCAAATCCCCGGCCGACAGGAAAAAATCCTTGGCCGTCCGCGCCAATTCCCGGCCTTCGTCGGTGAGCCGATAGGGCCGACTCTGCCGCGCCAGCAAGGATACTCCGAACACCGCCTCCAGCTCGGCAATCTGCCGGCTCAGCAAACTCTGCCGGTTCGCATCCCCCCGTGCTGCCTGCCCAATGCTGCCCGCTTCCGCCACCTCACAAAGCGAGGCAAGACGCTCCAGGGAAAGCCCGGACAGATTGGCGAGTTCTCGGAACATGACTGTGGAGTCATGTATTGCATGTGCTTTGAGCTAGCAAGCGAAATGAACATGCCGTAAAACACAATCACATCAGCCTGCCGACCAGTAATGCCCCAGACTTCCAAAATCGACTCAACCCCACTCCATGCCATTGAGTGTCTGCGCGCCAGCATGCTGCCGCAGCAAGCAGTTGAGCAGGTTGCTCACCTGCTCTATTTGAAGTGGATTGATGAAGTTGATGCCCAACGGCGTGAAGAAGGCAAGGAAGCCATCTTTGAAGGATCTGCGCTACGATACACTTGGGCCGAGTGGAGCTGTCTAAAGGGGACGGAGATGCTGGATATCCTGCGCAACAGAGTGTTTCCGTATTTGGCTGCACAAGTCAAAGTTGATCCGGAAGTGGGTGAATATTTTCGAAGCGTGAGGATGGAAATCGAGTTGACGAGCGAGCTGCAGCAAGTCGTGGACCTGATTGGCAAACTGCAAATTTTGCAGATGTCAGATTCCGCACGCGGTGCTTTGATGGATGGTTTGCTCAGAAAGGTGCCAACATCACCCAGTGATGGGCAGATGTTCACACCCGACCCGTTGCGTGAATTGTTGGTTCAAATTGCACGTCCCGAACCGTCTGACACCATTCTGGACCCTTGCTGTGGAACAGGCGTGCTTCTCGGCCGAGCACTAGCCGCAGCAAAGAGGTTTGAATGCAATCTGGCGGAAATGCCGTCAAATCCTTCACTTGGTCAGGTGAAGGGAGTGGAACTGGTGTGGCCATTGGCGAGGCTAGCCCGCTTGAATTTGATCTTTCATGGACAGCCTGCTGAGTCTGTGAGTTGCGGCAACTCACTCGACCCTGCAGGTCCACTTTCAGAGCAAGAGTTGAGCCGCGGGTACTCGATAGTGATTGCCAATCCGCCGTTCGGCGGACGCGAATCTTTAGGTAAGGTGAGGGCAGACTTGGGGCTTGAGAGTCGGTACACCGAATTGTTGTTCTTGGCCCTTGCCATGAAGGCTCTCGCACCTAGTGGACGTGCCGTGGTCGTAGTACCGGAGGGGCTCTTGTTTGGGATGAGTCCAGTGCACGTGGAGATGAGACGAAAACTTCTGGAAGATTTCGATGTTCATGCAGTCATATCCCTTGGCGGTCGAGGTTTGCTACCCATCAGCAGCCTCAAAATGAGTGTGCTTGTATTTAGCAGGCGACCGTGTCTGGAGGGAAGGATCGACAAGCCCGTCTGGTTTTACGAGTTGTCGCCTACACCCTCGCGTCGACAAGTCGGACGCGAGGGTGATCTTGGGCTCAGTGTCTTTCTCTCAATCTGGGAATCGTACGCTCGTTACGGTTTCAGCAAACCACCTGGCATCAACACGGAGAAGGTTATGCATTTTGATGACCCAGAACCAACAGGCTGGTGGGTCTCTGTGCAAAAAATCCAGGCGAGTGGCGGAATCCTCAGCGCCTCGTACTACAAACCCAGTCGAAAGGCTCCGCTGGCGGATATGGATGCGTTGAGATTGCAGATTGAAGAACCACTGACAGGCCTTGCTAAGGCCATCGACGAATTGCGGGGGACGCAACTCGATTCAGAGGTCGATTATGAATCGTTCCAGCAAGTTCGTCTGGGTGATTTGCTAGTGCCGGTGCCTTCGAGCACTCTGGGCACCGTAGACGGTGAGGACGTTTTTTACGTCGAGCCTTCCAACATCGATTCCGTGAGCAACATGATTTTGCACCCACAGCGTCTGAAAAGGGAGGACTTGCCCGCTCGAGCACGTTGGAGGTTAAGGGAAGGGGATGTTCTCGTCCATACCGCCCGAGCGAATTCGAGTGGTATTGCCCTCGTGCCATCCAAAGCGCATGGAGCTTTCGCGTCGGGAATCTTTGCAGTGCTCAGGCCTGACCCCGAAAAGATTCTTCCTGAATTTCTGCTCCACCAGCTACTGGAACCTGTTTTTTTGAACAAAATTGCGAAAATGGCTCGGGGAACGACGATGCCCACACTTTCCCTTTCAACCATTTGCGACACCATGATTAGGGTTCCGTCGCTTACCGTTCAAAGGGATGTCATGGCACCCCTGAACTGCATTAGCAAACTGCTTTTGGCTTCTGACAGCATAACCGCAAAGGCGCGCATGATGCTGGAAACATTGCGCCTGAAAAAATTCGGATCAAATACAGATACCGAGACAAACCAGTTTCATTCATGATAAACAAGTTTTCACTTTCCAACTTCAAAGCCTTTGGCCAAGAGCAGCACATTCCGTTGCGGCCGATAACCTTGATTTTTGGCGCCAACAGCTCCGGTAAATCGAGCTTAATTCACGCCTTGTTGCTGGCACGGCATGCCCTGGTCCGAGGTAAGTGGGATGCCAATCATGTTGATATGGCTGGGAACTCCGTGGAACTCGGTGGTTTTGCGAATTATCTTCATAAAAAGGGGCAAAACCCAGGCAAGGCCGTTTCCTTCAGTCTCTGCAAAGACCTTGGTGCGGACGCTCCTCTTCAGAGTGCACTGCTGAAAAATGTCCGGGCGTTGCGCATCTCTATCGCTATCAGTCAGGACATGAAGGGTGCATGCCGTTTGCAGAGCTGTCAGCTTGATGTGGACGGAGATGAGCTCTTTTTGCTGACACCGGCGCAGGATGGTCAGATGGTTTTTAACACTTGGGAGGCGAAGCATCCGCTAACTGAGCGGATTGCAACATGGGTTTGCCGGCGTGCTTCGCTGGATTATTCTGAATACGTGGCTTTGCTCCAGGATGAAGTTTCTCGTATCATCAGTCGTTACGCCACTGTTGACAGTTTCAGTTTTTTCCCGGAGAGGGTTTTTTTCCCGAAGGATTTTTCACCTGATTCAGGTGATATTAAGATTCTTCAGGATGCCGATGTAGTTCCATTCGAAGGACAGATGCAAAGCGTTTTGCGAAGGATATTACCCGCCATCCTTCGAGATTTCGTCGCTGAAGTACATCACCAGTTTTCTGCTGATCTTCAATCGATGAACTACCTTGGGCCACTTCGTTCTTATCCCTCCCGCCAACTGACCGAGGACGAGGCCACGGACCCCAACTGGCACTCTGGAGGTGGATTTGCTTGGAAGAGCATTCTCCACGATCGTCAATTACGCGACAAGGTGAATGCCTGGCTCTCGCATGATAAGCTCAAGTCAAAGTATCGCATTAAGGTGCGCCGCTTGATCGATGAAAAGGCGATGTTGGAAAGTTTGCGTGCAAAGCTGGATGAACATGATGCTCAACTGTTGGCTCATGTGGCTGGCTGGGAGGAGCAGAACACTGCTCTTGTGGATAACCTTGGGCTGTCGAGTCTAAATTGCAGAGATTACCTCGAAGAGAATCCTGACTTGCTGCATGAACTGATTGAGCTTCAAAAGCCCGCGTTTGAGGATGCAGTGGATGCCCAAGATTTGAAGGCAGAACAGCGCGATTCGTGTTTGGAGAATTTTGCGGAGGATTTCATCAAAAACGAGGTTGACCAAACTGGCGGTATCTTTTGGGAGCAGATACGAGATCACTATCTAAGATCGAAGAAGGGCGCTGTTTCGAGTCTTGCTAAGGCCATTGTTGATTCAGAGAAATCAGCAGAACTAATGGCGCTTGAAATTGCTGATCAGATTGGGGGCTCGAGACCCCCAGAAATGGTTTTGATCGATGAGCGATCTGGCACTTCAGTCACGCATCGTGATGTGGGTGTTGGCATTAGTCAGGTTCTTCCAGTTTTAGCCCAAGCTTTTGCATCGGAAAACAGGATTATTGCGATCGAGCAACCTGAAATTCATTTGCATCCCGCCCTACAGACTGAGCTCGGCGACCTGTTCATTGAATCTGCTCTCAAGAGTGGCAACACTTTTATCCTCGAAACCCACAGCGAGCATTTGATTCTACGCGTGCTGAGACGAATTCGGGAAACAACAAGGAATAAACTGCCGGACGGTATTTGCCCGATCAATCCTCAAGATGTGGCGGTTTTGTATGTTCAGCCTAGCGAACATGGATCGGCAATTCAGGAATTGAGGATCGACGAGCATGGGCGTTTTCGAGACAACTGGCCACAGGGTTTTTTTGAGGATAGGTTGGATGAAATGTTTTGAGCCATGATCTTTTGTGTTTTTCTTGATCCGCAATCCGTCAGCAAGCTTTCCCGCATGGGTGGGATTGGGGCGGATGCGCTTATTGGCATCTTCCGAGTGATTCTCGGGAACTGCTTGCTGGCTGAGACAACGGACTGGCGCACAGGTCAGGAGTTGAGGGATGCGGTGAAAGCGATTGAAAATCAAGACACCCGCAAGTTAATTTTCTCCTTGCTTGAGAAGCTCTGGGAGTTGCAGCGCTTCGTTGACATTTTGGATGTCGACGAAAAGGATGATGATTTAACAACGGCGGCTGTAGCGCTTCGAAACCGCAGTCATCCTTGTTTGGATGCGATAATTACCGAAACTGCCGGTACTTTGCCGAGCGGCAAGGTGGAGGTGACATCGGTAGACAGGTTCCATGGAAGTGATTTTGCGGCCAGATGTCAGCAGGCCAAGTTCGGGCTGTCGTTGCCGCGGGGTGTTATCACGTCGTCCGATTTTTTCCACAAGCACCTTTCCAGAATCCTGTTGGTCGAAGGAAGATTCGAAATTTACGACAGTGTGATTGGACGAGAATTTGGCGATAATTTCTACCACAACCTCCCGTGGTGGATAGATTTCCTACGACAATCCAAGCGCGATATTGAACTTGTAATTCATACGGAAGGTTATCAAACTGGAAAAATTCAGGATCGCCTCGATGGGCTTTGCGATGATACGCAGATTACGCCCACTGTGATACGTCATGGCGAAAGCAGTCTGCCTCACGAGCGTTACTTGAAGACTCCAGCCTTCACTTTAAACTTAGGACGTGGAATTGACCTGTTTGATCCTCGAACAGGCACCAACCGTGATCTTTTTTTGACATTTGCACCTAGAGTAGATCTTCCAGCAGCACCTCACAGTTGATGCATTGGCAAATATGTTCCTAATCAATGTATATACAAATCCTCAAAACCGAAGCCAGTCCTCGTGACGTTCTACTCGCGCATTTCAAATCCCTTGGAGGGGAATTGCCCATTTGCGGCGGCTGGGGTTATTCGATGCAGGATGCCTGCATTCTCAGCAATGAAAATCCAGATGCTGACGGGATACCCTTTGACTGGCTTGGGTGGCAGGATGTCTTTATCGAAAAGCGTCTTCATGAAGAGTTGATCATTCAGCGACCTGTGGGCGACAGCTTTTCTGGAATCCAATGGCGGCACCAGAGTCAGCGTCTTGTCCATCAAGGGGGCCGCGCTTTTGATCACATCACGGTTGAAGTGCAGGCCATGCCGGAGCGTGTCTGGGAGGAGTTGAAAGCCGAGTTTGAAGGAGCGGGAGGAATTGAGAACCCGAACTTCGACTTCGACAAACACCTCGCAAAGCGCCAGCAAAGCACAATCACTTTGATTCGGGAGTATTGGTTCGACATCACGGGCAAGTTTCGCTGAGCGGCTCCTTGCGGATTGAATCCAGAAATCAACGGCTGATCATTTATCCCCTACGCCTGCATTGGATAGGCCGTCCATGACCGCGAATCCCAGCCCATCCATTCACCAGCCATGATCCTGCGTTTCCTTATTGCCTGCCGGATCGCCCTGTTGGGCCTGATAGGGTTTTCCGCGACCGCTGCCGAGCCGGTGACTGTCGCCGCGACTGGGGCGACGCTGGTGTCGACGTTCGAGGGGTTTCTGCCCCAGCAGTGCGCCTGGTCGCTGGGCACCTGGAAGCTGCAGGACGGGGTGCTGCGCGGCTTCGAATCCGGGCCGCGTCGGCACGGGCCGGTGACGGTGCGCAAGCTCGACTACCGGGAGGCGGACATCCGCTTCGAGTTCCGACTCGTGGGCAAGGCGGCGTACGTGATCCTGCCGATGGACGGCAGCCGCGAGCGGGGGCACATCCTCAACGTCGTGCTGGGGCGGAAGAGCTTCCGCATCATCGCCCACCCGGCCAAGGGCCAGAGCCTCGATCTCGTGCGGGAGACGATCGAACCGCTGCAGGGGGAATGGCAGCCGGTGCACGTTGTGCTGCGCAGCCAGACCGTCACCGTGGAGTACGCCGGACGCACCTGGACCGCCACGCATCCCGCGGTCGCCGAGGTCAAGGCCGGCCTGGGCTTGGGCGGCGACTCCGGCGGTCCCGAGGGTGAAAAGGCCGGTGCCATTGAGTTCCGCCACCTGCAGGTGGTCACCCAGCCCTGAGGCGCGGTCCGTCTCAATCGGTGGCAACGGGCAAATCAGAGCCCGCTGAACACCAACAGTATTCCATGTTGATTGCTCGTGCTTTCGTGCAATCGTGCTGCACGGAAAGGACAACGTGCGGATGAATGTGACCCTGAAACTGCCCGATGAGATCGTGCGCCAAGCCCGCATTCGGGCGGTCCACCATTCCAAGTCGCTGTCGGCCTGGATGGCGGATCTGGTTCGGCGCGAGTTGAGTGCGGCATCCGTCGGCACAGAACCGGAAGCCCCCGCATCCTTGTTTGAGGCCATGCAGGTGCCAGGCATGCCGGATTGGTTCTATGAAAAGGAGTTCCCCTTGCCAGACCGCAAGGCGGAGAAGGAGCGTGAATTTCAGTTCGAACCGGAGGAGTCCTGACGGTCATGCTGCTGGACACCGTCACCGTTTCCGAGATTCGGCGTGGTCCCAAAGGCAATCCGAACGTCTGGCAATGGCAGCAAGGCCTGAGCCGTGCCAGCCTGAGTGTCATCACGCTGCATGAGATCCTCTACGGGATTCGCAACGTCGAGAAGAAGGATCCCGGTTTCGCCGCCAGGCTGACCCACTGGTATGCCAACCTGGTGGCCCAGCCTGACCGCTATCGGGTGATCGAGGTGAAACGCTCCGTCGCCGAGCAGGCCGCGGAGTTTCGTGTGACCCTTGGCATGGCCTTGGCCGACTCCCTCATCGCCGCCACCGCCAGGGTTCACCGTCTGACTCTTGCCACCCGCAACATCGCCGACTTTGAAGGCTGTGGCATCGACTTGGTGAACCCCTGGGATTGACGGATGACGCTTTCGAGGCGGTTGAGTTCGGGAACCAGGAGGTCTTGCAAGAGGAATCGGCCGGGGCGCCAGCACCGAAGCCGTAACCGTTCAGGCGAAGGACTGCCTCAGAGCAGACGCCAGACGCGGCCGTCCTGGGCGAGCAGTTCGTCGGCTTCCTTCGGGCCCCAACTGCCGGCGGGGTATTCGCACATCGGCGGCGGGGTGGCGGTCTTGTGCCAGGCGTGCTCGAGTTCGTCGATGAACTTCCAGGCGTTCTCCACCTCGTCGCGGCGGGCAAACAGGGTGGCATCGCCGGCCATGGCGTCGAGCAGGAGTCGCTCATAGGCCTCGGGGCTGGCCTTGCCGAAGCTGCTGCTGTAGCAGAAATCCATCTTCACCTGCTGCATGGACAGGGCCTGGCCCGGTTGCTTGCAGAGGATGCGCAGGGCGATGCCCTCGTCGGGCTGGATGCGGATGACGAGGGTGTTCTCGCTGCTGCCGGGCAGTTGGGCGGTGGCGAAGGGCACCTGCGGCGGCTTCTTGAAGTGCACGCTGATCTCGGTGGCCTTCTTCGGCAGTTGCTTGCCGACGCGGATGTAGAAGGGCACGCCCTGCCAGCGCCAGGTGTCGACAAAGAGTCGCAGGGCGACGTAGGCCTCGGTCTTCGACTCGGGGTTGACGCGGTCCTCCTGGCGGTAGCCGACGCGCGGCACGCCGTCGACGCTGCCGGCGGTGTACTGGGCGCGGATAACATTGGCACCGACGGCCTCCGGGCCGACGAGCGGGCGCAGGGCGCGGATGACCTTGACCTTTTCATCGCGAACGCTGTCGGCGCTGAGGTCGGTCGGCGGTTCCATGGCGACCAGGGTCAGTAGTTGAAAGAGGTGGTTCTGCACCATGTCGCGCAGGGCGCCGGCGGTGTCGTAGTAGCCGCCACGGCCGCCTTCCATGCCGAGGTTTTCGGCGCAGGTGATCTGCACGTGGTCGATGTAGCGGCTGTTCCAGTTCGGCTCGAAGAGAGCGTTGGCGAAGCGCAGGACCATGATGTTCTGCGCGGTTTCCTTGCCGAGGTAGTGGTCGATGCGGTAGGTGTCCTTTTCCTCGAAGGTGCCGGCGACGACCTCGTTGAGGGTGCGGGCGCTCTGCAGGTCCTTTCCGAAGGGTTTTTCGCAAACAACGCGCGCCCACTTGTCACCGGCGCCGCGGTTGAGGCCGGCCTCGCGGATGAGTTCGAGGATGGGCTTGAAGTATTCGGGGGCGGAGGCCAGGTAGAACAGGCGGTTGGCGGGCGTGCCGCGCTCCTCGTCGAACTGGTCGAGCAGACGGCCGAGGGCGCGGTAGCCCTCGAGGTCCTCGAACTCGCTGCGGTGGTAGTGGATGCTGTGGCTGAAGTTTTCCCAGAGTTCGTCGCTGTGGCCCTGGCGGCTGTTCTTGCGGTTGCCCTCCTCAAGTTCGGTGCGGAAGACCTCGTCGCTCTTGTCGCGGCGGGCGAAGCCGACCACCTTGAACTGCGGCGGCAGATCGCCGCAGGCGGCGATGTTGTACAGCGCCGGGATCAGCTTGCGGTGGGTCAGGTCGCCGGTGGCGCCAAAGATGACCACGGTGCAGGGCTCCGCGCGGTTGCGGCGCAGGAGGGTTTCTTCAAAGGGATTTTCCAGATCGGGCATGGTGCGGGACGGGGGCGGCCGCCCGGAACGAGCGGGGCGGAGATTAGACCGCGCACCGCCCGCTGGCAACTGGCGATGCAGGCCTGGCGCCGGTGCAGGCCATGAAAAGCCTTCATGGTCGGGATGAGGCCGCTTGGGCGGAGGTTGTTCAGTCGACGTCGGAGAACACGCTCACCCCGCGGGGCTGGGGCCGTTCGTACCCCGAACGGTGCCGGCCTTGCAAAGGCGGCGAAACTGGCGCAAGCATAGGCGCTCATGACCACCACCGTTTTGCCGACCGATCCGCCGCCGCAGCTGCACCAGGCCGTGGCCGAGGCCGTGCGCCTGCTTCAGCAGGGCGAGGTGGTGGCCCTGCCCACCGAGACGGTGTATGGCCTGGCTGCCGACGCCCTCAATCCGGCCGCCGTGGCGAAAATTTTCGCGGCCAAGGAGCGGCCGACCTTTGATCCGCTCATCGTCCATCTGCCCGACAAGAAGCTGCTCGACACGATCGCCGAGGTGCCGCCGGAAATCCAGAAGGCGGTCATCCAGCTCATCGAACGTTTCTGGCCCGGCCCGCTCACCCTCATCCTGCCGAAGAAAGCCTGCGTGCCCGACCTGGTCACCGCCGGCCTGCCGACCGTGGCCGTGCGGGTTAGCGCCAACCCGGTGTTCAAGCGCGTCATCCAGGCCCTGGGGCGCCCGCTCGCGGCGCCCAGCGCCAACCGATTCGGCTCGATCAGCCCGACCTCCGCCGGTGCCGTGGTCGCCGAACTCGACGGTCGCATCCCGCTGATCGTCGATGGCGGCGCCTGCATGCACGGGCTGGAATCAACCATTCTCAAGGTCGAGGCCGCGACACCGAAGAACCTGCTCACCATCCTGCGTCCCGGGCCGATCACGGTCGAGGACCTGAAGGTCTATGGCCGGGTCCAGCGCGTCACCCGCAGCGTCGTCGACGAGGCCACCGAGGCACCGGGCCAGCTGGCCTCGCACTATGCGCCGCGCACGCCGCTGCGCTTGCTGGCGAAACCCTCCGATTTCACGCCCGAGCCGGGCAAGCGCTATGCCCTGATGAGTTTCCGCGGCGAGGAGAAGGACGGTTACCTCGGCCTGACCGACTGGGTGCACGTCCAGGTGCTCAGTCCCGGCAGTGGCAAGCTGCCCGAGGCGGCGGTGCGCTTTTTCTACGTCCTGCGTGAACTCGACAAGCTCGGGGTCGACGAAATCATTGCCGAACCGATGCTGGAGCACGGCATGGGCACGGCGATGATGGACAAGCTGCGCCGGGCGGCGGTGAAACCCTGAACCGCATGGCCGAAGCGCAACAGGATCGCGCGTCCCACGCCCGCAGTACCGGCGTGGTGTCCATCGCCATCCTCTGCAGCCGCGTGCTCGGTCTGGTGCGCGACCAGCTGCTCGGCGGCCTGTTTGGCTCGACCTTTGCCGGCATCTTCACCGCGGCCTTTCGCACGCCGAACATGCTGCGCGACCTCTTTGCCGAGGGGGCGCTGTCGACCGCCTTTGTCACGACCTTTTCCAAGAAGATCAAGACCGAGGGCGATGAAGCCGCCTGGATCCTCGGGCGCAAGATGGTGACGCTCGCCCTCTGCTTCATGTCGCTGGTGGCGGTTGCCGGCGTCGCGCTCGCGCCCTTCCTGGTACGCCTGCTCAACCCGGGCTGGGACAATCCCCGCAGCTTCGAGATCTGTGCGCGGCTGGCGCAAATCATGTATCCCTTCATCACCCTGGTGTCGATCACCGCCCTGATCATGGGCATGCTCAACTCCAAGCGGGTGTTCTTCATTCCGGCGGTCGCCTCGGCCTTCTTCAACCTCGGCTGCATCGTTGGCGGCCTGGCCCTGGCCTGGGCGTTGGATCCTGAGTTTCGCAGCAGTTGGAAGGTCAGCGAAACCAGCCTGTCTGCCTTTGCTGCCGGCACCCTCATCGGCGGGGTGCTGCAGTTGGCCGTGCAGTTGCCGGCCCTGCGCCGGGTTGGTTTCCGTTTCCGTCCCGACTTCGGCTGGAAGGACGAGGGCGTGCGCGACGTCCTGCGTCTCATGTGGCCCTCGCTGATCGCCGCCAGCGGCACGCAGATCAATGTCCTGCTCAATTCCATCTTCGCCTCCTTCACGCCCGGCCAGGAGGCAGCCGTCACCTGGCTGGCCTACGCTCAGCGCCTGCAGCAGTTGCCGCTCGGCCTGTTCGGCGTGGCGGTCGCCACGGTGACCCTGCCCATGCTCTCGCGCTTGGCCACCGAGGGCATGACCCCGGCCTTCCGCGGTGCCCTCGCCAAGGGCCTGCGGCTGGTGCTGTTCCTGACGCTGCCCTGCGCGATCGGGCTGTCGATCTTCGCCCGCGAAATCCTGTCGCTCATCTTCGAGCACGGCCAGTTCACCGCCCGCGATGTCGCCATGACTGCCGGACCGCTGCAGGCCTATGCCTTCGGCCTGGTCTTCTATTCCGCGATCAAGGTGCTGCAGCCGGCCTTTTACACGATCGACCGTCGCTTCATCCCGATGCTCGTCAGCCTCGGCATCATCCTGCTCAATCTGGCGCTCAACTACACGAGCGTCTTCGTGCTCGGCTGGGATCACACCGCCCTGGCCTGGGCGACTGCGATCGGTCTGGCTGCCAACTTCGCGACGCTCTACCTCTGCATGCGCCGGTTTGCCGGTGGCCTGGAAACCGCGCCGCTGGTGCGCTCGCTGCTGCGTCTCGGCGTCGCCGTCCTGCTCATGGCGGCCCTCTGTGTCGGCGCACGCCTGACCTTCCTGGCTGACTGGGAAACGCTGTCGTTCAGCCTGCGCGCCGCCGGACTCGGCGGCACGATCGCTGCGGCGGCCATCCTTTATTTCTTCGTTACCCACCGCCTGCGCGTCGAGGAGGCGGGCGAGTTCCTCAGCCTGCTCAGCCGTCGCTTCGGTCGCTCTTAAGTCATGCGTCTGCCCCGTCACTGGCTCATCGCTCTCGCCCTGCTCGCCCTCATCTGGAGCGCCGTGGCGGTGGTCATGCGCCAAACCGATGACGCGGTGTCCTGGCCCGGCAAAGTGATGGGTCTGGTCGAAGGTGCGCCCTGGCTCGATGGCGGCAGCGTCACGGCGGCTGACCGTGCCTTGTACCTGCAGCGGGTCATCATGAACCTGAACCGCCTGGATGTCTCGCAGCGCCGCAGCCTGCGCGAGGATGGTCAGGACCTCATCGACCGCTTTTTCGCCTCGCTCACCCCGGAGGAGCAGAAGCTGTATGTCGACCGCACGGTGGAGCCTTATCTGACGACCCTGGAGGCCGGGCTCAAGCGCCTGCCCGAGGAGGAGAAAAAGCGGTTGGTGGCACGGCTGCGCGGTGATTTGCGCAATCTGCGCGCCGGCAGCAGCGACGGCGAGCGACTGAACGATCAGGATCGCGAGTTTCTTGAGCTCATGATCGCGGAGGACCCCGTGCTGTTCCTGCGCGAGGCGCCGCTGAAGGTGAAGATGGAACTGGCGCCGGTGCTCGAGGAGATGCAGTCGCGCCTGCAGGGGTTTCGCCGCTAAGCCTTCACAGGCCGCCGAGTTGGCAGATGCGCTGCCACTGGTCGGGCGTCACCTCGGTGATCGACAGCCGGTTGCCGCGGCGCAGGATGAGCAGGTCGGCCAGGGCCGGATCGGTGCGCAGGGTGTCGAGGCTGACGAAGTGCTTGAAGTCGGCTTCCCAGCGCACATCGACCATGAGCCAGCGCGGGGCCTCCGGCTTGCTGCCGGCGTCGAAGTACTCCGAGGCCGGATCGAACTGGGTGGGATCGGGATAGGCCTCGCGGACGATCTTCACCACGCCGGCGATGCCGGGCTGCGGGCAGCTCGAGTGGTAAAAAAAGCCGAGGTCGCCGATCGCCATCTGGTCGCGCATCATGTTGCGCACCTGGTAGTTGCGCACGCCGTTCCAGGGCTCGGTTTTGCGCGGGCGCTTTTTCAGGTCGGCGAAGGAAAAGACGTCGGGTTCGGATTTGAGCAGCCAGTGGCGCATGAGCGGATGCTGGCGCGGTCGGCGGCGGGTGCAAGTCCGGGGTGCGCTGCCTTGACAAGTCGCCGCCGCAGGCGATGAAGGCGCGATGAGTCAAGACGCCCTGCCCAGCCTGTCGCAGACCACGGCGCTGATCCGTGCCCGCCGTTCGGTGAAGCCACCGGACTACGAGAGCGGGCGGCCGGTGCCGGCGGAGCTTTGGCATGAGCTGCTGGAGAACGCCACCTGGGCGCCGACGCATGGCCTGACCGAGCCCTGGCGCTTTCACGTCTTCGAGGGTGGGGCGCGCGAACGCCTCGCTGACGCCCTGCAGCAGGCCTATCGCGAGAGCACGCCTGAGGCGGAGTTCCGCGCCGACAAGTTCGACAAGCTCGCCGCGAATCCGCGCCTGGCCCCGCTGGTGATCGCGGTGGTCTTGGAACGCCGCGGGGGCGACAAGATTCCCGAGATTGAGGAGGTCGAGGCGGTGGCCTGCGCGGTGCAAAACCTGCTGCTGAGTGCCACGGCGGCCGGTCTGGCCTCGTTCTGGTCCTCGCCGCCAGTGCTCGACGCCGCGCCTTTCAAAGCCTGGCTGGGTTTGGGTGCGGAAGACCGCTGCGTCGGTTTGATCTACCTCGGCTGGCCGCGCGCCGGCGTAACCCCGCCGCGCAGCACGCGCCGACCGCTGGCGGATAAACGGGTTCATCATCATGACTGACTTTTTCACGACCCTTTGGGAAACGCTCGCCGGCTGGTGGGACGCCATTCCGTTCCTGGCTTCCGGCGTCTGGCTGCTGACCGGCTGCCTGCTGCTGGTCGGTCTGATCGGCTCGGTGGTGCCACTGCTGCCCGGTCCCTTCCTGATCTTCTTTGCCGGTGCCGTGCACACCCTGCTGCTGCCGGAGCAGGGCATGAGCTGGCAGGGCTTTGTCGTGCTCGGCCTGCTGCTGGTGCTGTCTTATGTCATCGACATGCTCGCGGGTGCACTCGGTGCGCGCTGGTTTGGGGCCAGCCGCTGGGGCATCGCCGGGGTTTTTGTCGGCGGCCTGGTCGGGTTGTTCTTTGCCCCCATCGGTTTCCTGGTCGGCCCGCTGGCCGGCGGCCTGATTTTTGAACTCGTCTTTGCCAAGAAGCAGATGGCGCCGGCGGTGAAATCCACCTGGGGCACCCTGCTCGGCACCGGTGCCGGTCTGGCGGCGCGCCTGGTGCTCAGCCTGGCGATGACGGCGACGGTGCTGATTGACTGTTTGTGGGGATGAGTGGGGATTGGGGATTTATGATCTATGATTGATGATTTGTTAGGCGCCACAAGCGCATTTCATAAGTCATGAATCACAGGCATCCCACAGCCCCTGAAAAAAGGGGGGCTGATCGGCTGTTCTGCGAGGGAGTGGCTTTGCTGAAGTGC
>CANNUR010000043.1 GCA_947523045.1 uncultured Prosthecobacter sp. | reverse complement strand
CCCGTGCCCAGCTCGAGCGCTGAAATGCTGTAGCCGGTCGCTTGCGCCCGGCCGGCCGGCGTGGAAGGTGGCGCATGTTCACCGGACTCGTTGAAACCACCAGCCGCGTCGCCGCCGTCGAAGCCCGCGGCGAAGGCGCCCGCCTGACGCTCGAAACCGGCCCGCTGACGGCGGAACTGGCCTTGGGCGACAGCCTGGCCGTCAACGGCTGCTGCCTCACCGTCGCGGCGCTGGATGCGACCGCCGGCACCGCCGCCTTTGACCTGCTCGGCCAGACCCTGCGCGTCACCAGCCTCGGCGACCTCCGTCCCGGCCGCCGGGTCAACCTGGAGCGCGCCCTGTCGATGCAGGCCCGCTTCGGTGGCCACTTCGTCCAAGGGCACGTCGATGCCGCGGTGCGCCTGCTCGACCTCAGCCCGCACGGCCAGGACCACCGCCTCGAGGTCGAACTGCCGGACGAATGCCGCGGTCTGGTCATCCCCAAGGGCTCCATCTGCCTTGATGGCATTTCCCTGACCGCCGCCGAAGTGGGCGAAAGCAGCGTCGTCTGCTGGATCATCCCCCACACCCTGGCCGTCACTCACCTCCACGAACGGACGCCCGGCGACCGCCTCAACGTCGAATTCGACCTGCTCGGCAAGTATGTCCGCGAACTGCTGGCGCGCGGCCGGGTCCAGATTCCAGTTTGACAGCTCGCACGGGGTGCCGTATTAACTCCGCCCTTTACCCGCAGACCCCTATGGCCAACATCCGCTCCAGCGAAAAAGACATCCGCAAGACCGCCAAACGCACGGCGGCGAACCAGGCCGTCAAGAGCCGCATCCGCACCCTGCGCAAGAAAGTGCTGTCCGCCATCGAAGCTGGCGACGCCACCACCGCCAGCGCCTCGCTGAGCGAATTCGCCTCCGCCGCTGACAAGGCCGCCAAGACCAAGGTCCTGCACAAGAACACCTCCTCGCGCCTGAAGAGCCGCCTCGCCCTCAAGATCGGCGCGCTCGCCAAGAAGGCCTGAGCCGGGTTTCACCCCCCTTCCGAACCCACCTTCCTGCGGGCAGGGTGGGTTCTTTTTTTGCGCCGTTGCCAGCCGCGCTTTCCCGCCTTGAGTGGCGGCCATGATTCCCCGCCTGCCCATTGCCGCCAACGGCCCGACCTTTTCCCGCCTGATCTACGGCACCTGGCGCATCCTCGACGACGCCGCCACCGCCACGCCGGAAAACCTGCTCGCCCGCCTGCACGCCTGCTTGGAGCTCGGCATCACCACCCTCGACACCGCCGAAATCTACGGCTTGTACAAGGTCGAGGAATTCATCGGCGAGACGCTGAAGCGCGAGCCCAGCCTGCGCGACAAGTTCGAGATCGTCACCAAGGCCGGCATCTACGTGCCCTGCGAGTTCCATCCGGACCGCAAAACCGCCCACTACAACGCCAGTGCCGCCCGCCTGGTGAAAAGCGCGGAAAAATCCCTGCGCCTGCTCGGCACTGACCGCATCGACCTGTTTCTGGTGCACCGGCCCGACTGGCTCACCTCGGCCGACGAAACCGCCGAGGGCCTCAACAAGCTCATGCGCGAGGGCAAAATTCTGCATGCCGGCGTCTCCAACTACAACGTTCACCAGGTCGATCTGCTCAATTCGCGCCTCGACCGGCCACTGGTCACCAATCAGATCGAATTCAGCCTGCTGCACATGGAGCCGATCTTCGACGGCACCGCCGACCAGTGCCAGCGCCTTGGCATGCGCCCCATGGCTTGGTCGCCCCTGGCCCAAGGCCGGCTCATGAGCCTCGAAGATCCCGCCGCTGTCCGTGTTCATGCCAAGGCCGCCGAACTGGCCGACAAATACGGCGGCGCCAGCCTCGACCAGCTCGCCTACGCCTGGATCCTCGCCCATCCCTCGCAGCCACTGCCCATCATCGGCACCAACAAGCTGGAGCGCCTGAAGTCCGCCGCCAGATCGACCGACCTCGTGCTTGAGCGCGAGGACTGGTACGCCCTCTGGGAAGCCGCGCAGGGCCAGCAGATTCCCTGATGCGCGGCCCACACTTGACGATCATTTCACCCTTCATGACCAGCCAGCGGCCGGGAAGGTGCGGAGATGGGAGATTACGTGCCAGGCTGGATCGGCGCATGGAAGCGCGGGGGTTCGCTCTCGCTCGCGAAGCTCTCCTTGAAGCCGAGTCGGCCTGAGGAGAGTCCAGCTCTTTTGCATCGCTCTCGGGCCATCCCTGAGCGCCGCAGCCGAATCTGTTCCTTGGAACAGGCGCCCTGTAACATCGCTGTAACAGCGATTGACAGGACCGTCACTCAAATGTCACAGAGTTGTCACATTTGCCACTTTGACTGTGCATGGGCCCTTCGGAACATCGCAACCACTGCGGCGACCTCCGCTCCCCAACCCATGATCTCCCTGCAAAAACTCTTCGGCAAGTCCGACATCTTCTACGACCTGCTTGAGCAGAGCGCCGAAGAAACCTGGCACAGTGTCCAAGCCCTCAAGACCCTGTTTTCCGTGGCCGCCACCAGTGGCAACTTGGAGGAATTCAAGCAGGTTCGGCGCAAGGACAAGCGCATCACCGAGGAGATCAACGAGGCGCTCTGCCGCACCTTCGTCACCGAACTGGAGCGCGAGGACATTGAACAGCTGGCCAACGCCCTCTACAAGATTCCCAAGACCGTTGAGAAGATTGCCGAACGATTCCTGATCTGCACCGGGCGTGTGCAGGGCGCTGAATTCAGCCGCCACATGGGCATGATTGAAACTGCGGCCGAGACCGTGGTGGCCATGGTCAAGGAGCTGCGCAAGAAGCTTCACCTTGAGCGCATGAAGGAAATGAATGCCCGTCTGCAGTACATTGAGGGCGAGGCCGACAAGCTCATCATGGAGCTGCTCAAGGACCTGTACAGCGGCCAGCACGACCCCCTGCGGGTCATCATGCTGCGCGACCTGTACGACCTGCTGGAGAAGGTGGTGGACCGCTGCCGCGACGCCGGCAACGTGTTGTCCCAGATCGTTCTGAAATACACCTGAGGCAGAGCCGCCCAGCATGACCACCGCCCTGCTTCTGCTGTTCGTGGTGCTGTTTGTGGTGCTCGCCTTCGAGTACATCAACGGCTTTCACGACACCGCCAACGCCATCGCCACCGTGGTTTCGACCAAGGTGCTCACCCCCCGCCAGGCCCTGGTTTTGGCCTCCGGCATGAACCTCATCGGCGCCTTTTGCGGCCAGGCCGTCGCCAAAACGATCCACAGCGGCATCATCGACGACAAGGTGGTCACCGTGACGACGATGACCATTTTTTGCGCCATGCTTGGCGGCATCATCTGGAACCTGCTGACCTGGTGGTTCGGCATGCCCTCAAGCTCCAGCCACGCCCTCATTGGCGGCCTGATCGGCTCGGCTCTCGCCACCTCGAACGGCAACTGGAACGTGCTCGTCTGGTCGCGTGAGAAGGCCGACGGCAAGATGGATGGCATCTATCACAAGGTGATCATCCCCATGATCACCTCGCCCACCCTGGGGCTGCTCGTCGGTTTCCTGGTCATGGGCCTGCTCTTCCTGCTCATCCGCAACTGGCGGCCGCACACAGTCAACACCCTGTTCGGCAAGCTGCAGATCGTCAGCGCCGGCTACATGGGTTTCGGCCACGGCCTCGCCGACGCCCAGAAGACCATGGGCATCATGATGCTGACGCTTTATGGCGCCACCACCGCGGGCACGCTGGACAGCTTGCCCTCCTGGCTCGCGTTCCTGCGGGTGCCGGACAAGTCGGCGGAAATTCCCTTCTGGATCATCGCCACCTGCGCCCTGGTCATGGCCGCCGGCACCTACGCGGGCGGCTGGCGCATCATCAAGACGCTGGGCCACAAGATGGTGAAGATGAAGCCCGTGCACGGCTTTGCCGCCGAGACCACCGCGGCGACCATCCTCGCCGTCACCGGTGTCATGGGCATGCCAGTCAGCACCACCCACACCATCACCACCTCGATCATGGGAGTTGGCGCGGCCAAACGCTGGAATGCCATTCAGTGGAGCCTTGTCGAGCGCATTGTCTGGGCCTGGGTGATGACCATCCCTGCCACGGCCCTGCTCGCCTATGGCATCCGCATCGCCATGCGCGCCTTCGAGTGATTCAGCGCCGCTGCCGCACCAGCCACGCGCGCCAGTGCGGCAGCAGCCAAAGCACGATCAGCAGCACCCAGAGCACGCCGGCACAGCAGGCCAGTCCCAGCGCTGCCAGGCCGCGGTTGTTGGCAAAAATCAGGCTGGAAAAGCCGATCACCGTCGTCATGCCGGCGAAGAAGACCGCGCGCCCGGTGCCGGCCCGCACCTGCCGGATGGCATTGCCACTGCGACGCAGGGCCAGCAGAACGTGGATGCCGTAGTCGATGCCCGTACCGAGCAGCAGCGGCACGGCCGCCAGGCTGGCCAGGTTCCAGGACAAGCCGCACAGGCGCATCGTCGCCATCAAGGCGGCCACGCCCGTACCAAGCGCCAAGGCCGCCAGCAGGACATCGCGCCAGTCGCGGAACACCAGCACCAGCGCCAGCAGCAGCAGGCCCAGCACCGGTGGCAGCAAGCGGCGAAGGTCCTCCTGGGCAAGTCTTGACAACACGCCGCTCAGCACTTCCCAGCCCGCCACCAAAGCACCGGCTTCGCCACCCAGATGCAGACGCAACTGCTCCAGACGCCCGCGATCCGGGTGTCCAGGCCGGCCCGGCACACTCGCCGTGGTCAGCATGAGGTACTCGCCCTCAGGCAATCCCTCACCGCCCGCCGCGATGAAACGCCCTAGAACGCCGGCAGCGGCACTGTCGGCCACGGCCTGGGGCCAACTTTCGACGTTTTCCCAGATGGAACAGACCCCGCGCAGCAGGCCAAGTGCGGCATCGGTGAAACCGGCTTCCCGCACGACCTGCTCCAGCCCTGAGCGCGCGCCAAGCAGCCACACAATCGACGCGCGATTGACCTGCTGCGCCGCCGGATCCGGCACCAGCGGCACCGGCACCATGTGTCGCACGACAAACCCCCTGGTGCTGGCGGTCTCCAGCGCCTCGCGCAAGCTTCGAGCGGACGCACGCAATTCACCGATGGGCCGGGTCAACAGAACCGGCACCGAGGCCTCGCGATCGCGGCCCAGCCGCTCCTGGACCCATTGAAAGGTGTCCATCGCCTCGCTCTGACGTGGTCGCAGGGCATCGACCTGGCGCTCCATGCCTGGCGGCCCAAGCCAGATGAAAACCCCGGCAATACCGGCCATCAACACCCCGGTGGCAAGCGCGGCCGGCCAGTGCGACAACGGCATGACCTGCGCGACGACAGGTGCAGGCATGGGAGCCCCCCAGCGGGCGACGACCGGCATGAAAGCCAGCATGATCGCCA
The DNA here is from genome assembly GCA_947523045.1 of uncultured Prosthecobacter sp. GTDB lineage: Bacteria > Verrucomicrobiota > Verrucomicrobiia > Verrucomicrobiales > Verrucomicrobiaceae > Prosthecobacter. Next base: position 10,864 of record CANNUR010000043.1, on the reverse strand, counting down.
TGCCGCAGAGCACGCCCAAGGCGACCAGCAGTCCCATCTCCGCCAGCCCCGGCATGCCGCAAAGGGTGAGGGAAAGAAACACGGCGGCGGTGGTCGCCGCTCCCGCCATGATGCCCGGTGCCGCCAAGCGCCGCAGGGCCGCGGCCTGCAGACCGGCATGCTGGCGCGACTCCTGCAACACCAGCACGGCGTAGTCGACAATCAGGCCAAGCACGATGGCGGCAAAGCCCAAACTCATCACCGAGAGGCGACCGACCAGCAAGCCACCGAGACCGATGGCGGTCGCCATGCTCAGGACCAGCAGCAATTGAATCCAGAGCAGCGTGCGCCAGCGACGGAACATGACCCAGAACAGCAGGCCGATGAGGATCGCGGTCAAAACCGTCGTCCCCGACATGTCCTGCTCGATGCCCATGCCCACCTCGGACTGAAAGGCCGGCTCGCCTGTAAAGCGCACGGTGCAGTCGCCGTAGCCGGCCTCCGCCTGCCAGGCCGCCACCTCAGACCGCACCCTGCCCAGCCAGGCATCGGCCTCCTGGTAGTTGCCGGCCTCCGCCCGCGGGGTCACCAGCAGCAGGCGAAAGCGTCCGTCCTCCGAAACCATGCCCGGCGCGGCGCCCACCACCTCGGTCCAGCCTCCCGCACCCAGCACCTGCAGCAGGCCGAGCGGATCATAGGAGGCGCGCTGCACCTGCTCGGCATCAAGGGCCGTGGCCACCGTCTGCAACGCGCGCGCAACTTCGGCACGTGCCACCTGCTTGTCCTGCATTCGCGCGCGCCAATCTCGCCAGGCTGCCGGATCGGCATTCTGCAGCATCCAGGCAAGCAGAGCCGCGCCCGTCTGTGCCTGCTCTTCCATCGGCAGCTCACGGCGCACGCCGGCCACCAGATCCTGCCTTTGCTCCAAGCGCCGACCCAGGGAGGCGGCCGCCTCCTCAGCCCGCAGGTCGTCGGTGGCCTGCAAGCCGATCACCAGGTCCGTGCCCCCGGTGAAACCATCGCGCACCAGGCCGACCGCACGCACCTCGGGCACATTGGCGGGCAGGGTCGCGAGAATGTCGGTCTCAAAACGCAGGCGCAACCAGCCGGCGACAACCAGCGGCAGCAGCAGAACAAGGGCGATCCAGAAGCGTTTCATGGCCTGCTTAGCTCGCCCTGCCCATCACAGCACCAGCGGCGCATCATCACCGATCACGCGCACTTCCAATTCCAGGCGCACGCCGCGCTCGCGCAGGGCCACCTCCTGAACCTCCGCGGCCAGGTCGAGCACCTCGCGCGCGCTGGCGCCACCGCGGTTGACGATGAAGTTGCCGTGCACGGCTGAAACCTCCGCAGCACCGTTGCGCCGGCCCTTGAGGCCGAGTTCGTCGACCAGTCGCCCCGCACCGCAGACCTCCGGATTCTTGAACACGCAGCCGGCACTGGCTCCGACCGGTTGGCTCTCGCGCCGCTTGCGATGCGAGGCGGCCAGCCCCGCATCGATCACCGCACGCTCGGCAGGCACGCCGCGCAGCACGGCAGAGACGACATAGCAGTCCTCAAACTCAGGCGCGCTGCGGTACTGATGGGCGATCTCCGCGAGCGGCTTCTCACGCAGGACGCCGTCGCGGTCGATGAAGCGGACACTGACGATCTGATCGAATGTTTCCGTGCCCATGGCCCCAGCGTTCATGCGAATGGCGCCCCCCAGATTGCCGGGCACGCCCTCCATCCATTCAAAGCCGCCCAGCCCCGCGTTGCGCGCGGCGCTGGCGATCTTTTTCAGGCGCGCGCCGGCTCCGGCAACCAGGGTTTCGCCGACGACCTTCACCTCCTCAAACTCGCCCTTGGCGGGATGGATGACGGCCCCGCGGATGCCGCCATCGCGCACCAGCAGGTTCGAGCCGCGGCCGATCACCCGGATCGGCACACTCGCGGCACGCAGGCAGCGGACAATCTCGGCAAAGGCTTCGACGGAATGCGGCTCGATCCAGAACTGTGCCGGACCGCCGATCAAAAAGGTCGTGTGCCGGCTCATCGGTTCATACAACCGCGCCGTGCCCCCCCCGTGCGTCTCCAGCAGCGCCCAGACCTTTTCCAGCACCGCCAAATCTCGGGCGATGCAGCGGCCCACCTCATGGACATTGCCAGCACCGAGGGTGATGAGCAGATCCCCAGGACGCAGGGCGTTGCCGACCCGATCGCGCGCCTCGAGCAGCCCTGGCGTGCTCTGACAGACCGGCACTGCCGTGCCCGTCTCCGCCGTGTGACGTTCAACCGCCTCGACTATCGTCGCGCCACTGACCCCGGGCAGCGGCTTTTCACTGGCGGCATAGACATCGGTGACAAAAAGCACATCAACGTCGCCAAAACTGCAGCCAAATTCCCGTTTCAGAAGCTGGGTGCGGCTGTAGCGGTGCGGCTGAAACAGGCAGACGATTCGCCCCGGCTTCAAACCGCGCGCCGTGGCAAGCGTGGCGGCGATCTCGGTCGGATGATGGCCGTAGTCGTCAACGACAGTGAAGCGCTCGCCGCGATGGCGAATCTCAAAGCGCCGACGCGCGCCGCGGAAGCTGGCCAGCGCCGCGCGGATCACCGCAAACGACACCCCGAGTCGACTGGCGAGCGCGATGGCCGCCAGGGCGTTGGAGACATTGTGGCGACCCGGTATGCCAAGGGTGGCCTCACCGAGGCGCTCCCCCCTGGCGTAGACAACGAAGTCACTGCGGTCGGGTTTCATCTCGACGATCTCCGCGGAATAATCATGCTCTCGGCTCCAGCCGTAGGCCACCGAGCGCTCGGTGCCGCCGCAGACCTCGCGTGCGATCGGATCCTCGGCGCAGTGGATCCACAGGCCGGGTGTCTGCTCGAGCAGCTGGCGAAACACGGCCTTGATGGCGTCGATACCCTCGTAAAAATCGAGATGTTCGGGCTCGATGTTGAGGATGATGGCATGCTCGGGATGGAAATGAACCAGCGTGCCGTCGCTTTCATCGCCCTCGGCAACAAACAGTTCCCCCTCGGCATCCCAGTGCGCGTTGGAACCCAGCACGGGGATCTCGGCACCGACGTAATGGCTTGGCTTGAGCCCGCCCTGGCGCAGCACGTGGGCGGTGAGCGCGGAGGTCGTCGTCTTGCCGTGGGTCCCCCCCACCACCACCCCCTTTTTATTCGCCATCACCGCCGCCAGCGCCTCGGCGCGCCGCACCAACGGGATGCCCTGCCGAAAGGCGGCAGCATAGGCGGTGTTGCCCGGCTTGATGGCACTGGAGTAAATCACCATGTCGCAATCGGCCACCTCCTCCTCGCTGTGCGGCGAGAAGAAGCGCAGGCCGAGCTTTTGCAGGCGGTCCGTTTCCAGGGTCGAGACCTTGTCGGAGCCGCTGACGCGGTGACCGAGCGCCAGCAGCAGCGAAGCCAGGCCGCTCATGCCCGAACCGGCGACACCGATGAGGTTGATGCGCATCGGGTGGCGGCTTTCGCGCAGGAGGCTGAGAACGGCGTGAGTCATGAAGCCGACAATCAAGCACAACTGTGCGCCGGGGCAATCGCCAGGGGCACCGTGGATTAGTTCAGTTCCACCCGTTCCGGCGTGCGCGCCATCAGGCCGAACACCGGCCCCATCTCGCTCAGCACCTCGCCCCACAAGTTTTCCGTGGCGCGCTCGGCGAGCACCACCCGGCTCGGCGGTGTGATGATCCAGGAACGCCGCTCGATTTCAGTCTCGATCTGGCCGCCGGACCAGCCGGAGTAGCCGACAAAGCCGCGCACCTCGCGCCCCTGGCCCAGTTCGTGCAGGGCGTCGTCGATGGAAAGATGGGTCTGGCAGCGCAGGGTGCGGCCGCTCCAGCGCAGCGAGGCGAAGGCAAGCTTGTCAGTGGCCACCGGGCCGCCGGCATAGACGGGCACGTCCCCGAGCGGCCCGAGATCCTCCCCGGGCAGCAGTTCAGCCACCCGCTGGTGCAGGGGCCGGTTGAGCACGTAGCCGAAGGCCCCCTCCTCCGCATCGTGGGCGGCGATAAAAACGACCGCGCGCCGGAAACTCGGGTCGCGCAGCGAGGGCACGGCCAGCAGCAGGGTGCCGGCGAGGGGCAGTTCTTCGGAAGGCGGGGGCATGCAGGTTTGGACACTCCCATAGCGGGTCTGTTGCCAAATGCACCGAAAAAACCCCGCCGGGATTACCGGCGGGGTTTCAACGTTTCGCTAACGGCTAAACTCAGGCCTGCAGCAGGGCGCTGTCGTCCTCCACCACGCGACCCGGTTCGTCCAAGTCAAAGTTGCGGTTGGCGATGAAGCCGGTGCCGGCGGGGATGAGGTGGCCCATGATGACGTTCTCCTTGAAGCCGCGCAGGAAGTCGGACTTGTTGAGCGTCGCCGCCTCGGTGAGCACGCGGGTGGTGTCCTGGAAGGACGCCGCCGAGATGAAGGATTCGGTCTCCAGGGAGGCCTTGGTGATGCCGAGCAGGACGGGCTCGGCCTCGGCCGGCTTGCCGCCCTCCTCGAGCACACGCTCGTTCTCCTTCTCGAATTCGGTGCGGTCCACCTGGTCGCCCCAGAGGAAGTCGGTGTCGCCCGTCTCGGTGATCTTCACCTTGCGCAGCATCTGGCGGATGATGATTTCAACGTGCTTGTCGTTGATTTCCACGCCCTGGGCACGGTAGACTTCCTGCACCTCGTTGACGAGGTGCTCACGCAGGGCCTGCGGGCCAAGGATCTCAAGGATCTCATGCGGCACGACCGGTCCGTCGGTGAGCTGGTCGCCCTTGGAAATGTGGTCGCCGTTGAACACCAGGATGTGCTTGCTGCGGGGAATGAGGTGCTCCTCCTGCTGGCCGGTCTTCGGATCGGTGACGATGACACGGCGCTTGCCGCGCACCAGGCCGCCGATCTCGACGACGCCGTCGATGCGGGCGATCTCGCAGGCGTCCTTCGGCTTGCGCGCCTCGAACAGCTCGGCCACGCGCGGCAGACCGCCGGTGATGTCCTTGGTCTTGGAGGCCTTGCGCGGGGTCTTGGCCAGCGTCGTGCCGGCGGCGACCTTCTCGTTGTTCTTGACCGAAAGGTGGGCGCCGGCCGGGATGGTGTAGCTGGCCAGCACCTCGTGCGTCTTCGGGTCGGAGATGACGATCTGCGGATGCAGGTCCTCCTTGTGCTCGATGACGACGACTTCCTCGTTGCCGGTGGACTCGTTCTTCTCCTTGGTGAAGGTGATGCCCGAGATCATGTCGCGGAACTCGACCTTGCCGGCCTTTTCCGTGATGATCGGCATGTTGTAGGGATCCCAAGTGACCACCTGCTCGCCCTTCTTGACGGCGGATCCCTCGGCCTTGGCGATGATCGCGCCAAGCACCAGCTTGTGGCTTTCCAGCTCCTTGCCGTCATCGTCCATGACCGAAAGCAGTCCGTTCTTGGTGAGCGCGATCCAGTGACCCTCGGGGGTCTGCACGGTGCGCATCTCGGAGAAGCGCAGCTTGCCGGCGTTTTTGACGTTGATGAAGGGCTGCTTGAAGCTGCTCATCGCGGCGCCGCCGACGTGGAAGGTGCGCATGGTGAGCTGGGTGCCGGGCTCGCCGATCGACTGGGCGGCGACAATGCCGACCGCCTCGCCGACCTTGACCAGCTTGCCGGTGGCAAGGCTGAGGCCGTAGCACTTGGCGCAGCAGCCGCGCTTGCTTTCGCAGGTGAGCACCGAGCGAATCTTCAGCTTCTCGACGCCGATCTTGGTCAGCTGGGCAGCCTCCTTCTCGAGCACAAGCTGGCCGGCAGTGACGATGGCCTCCTTGCTGATCGGGTCATGAATGGTCTCGCAGCTGGTGCGGCCATAGACGCGGGTCTTCAGGTCAACCACCTCTTCGTCGCCCTGGTAGATCGACGAGAGGGTGATGCCGTTGACCGTGCCGCAGTCGTCCTCGGTGACGATGACGTCCTGGGACACGTCGACCAGCTTGCGGGTCATGTAGCCGGAGTCGGCGGTCTTCAGCGCCGTGTCGGCCAGGCCCTTGCGGGCGCCGTGCGAGGAGATGAAATACTCGAGCACGCTCAGACCTTCGCGGAAGTTCGAGATGATCGGGCGCTCAATGATCTCACCGGAGGGCTTGGCCATGAGGCCGCGCATGCCGGCGAGCTGCTTGATCTGGGTCTTGTTGCCGCGGGCACCGGACGTCACCATGACGTAGAGCGGGTTGTGGTGCTTCTTGCCGTCGTTGTATTCGAGCGTGCGGAACACCTCGTCGGCGAGCTGATCGGTCGCCAGCGTCCAGACGTCGACGATCTTCTGATAGCGCTCGCCATGGGTGATGAGACCGCGGCGGTACAGCTTCTCGACCTCCTCAATCTCCTTGTAGGACTTGTCCAGCCCCTGGCGCTTGGCCTCGGGGATGACCATGTCGGTGATGCCGATCGAGCAGCCCGAGCGGGTGGCTTCACGGAAGCCGAGGTTCTTCAGGCGGTCCAGGCAGGCCACGGTTTCCTTCTGGCCGACGGTCTGGAAGGTGCGCCAGATGATGTCGGAGATCTGCTTCTTGCCGACGGTGCCGTTGATGAAGCCGAGGGCATCGGGCCAGATCTCATTGAAGCGAACGCGGCCGGCCGTGGTGGTGATGAACGGCTTGCTCGGGTCGCCGTAGGGGCGCGCCTCGTGCTGGTAGTCCGGGTTGCGGTAGTGGATTTTGTCGTTCAGGCCAAGACTGCTCTCAGCGAGGGCGAACTCGACCTCGGCCGGATCATTGAAGATCGGCAGGCGCTCGGGCTGACCGGGCTTTGCGCCCTTGGCCTCATGGCCGGGCAGTTCGCGCAGGTAGGTGAGGAAGAAGCAGCCCAGCGGGATGTCCTGCGAGGGCGTGGTGATCGGCTTGCCACTGGCGGGGCTGAACAGGTTGTTCGGCGCCAGCATGAGCAGGCGCGCCTCCATCTGGGCCTCGATCGACAGCGGCACGTGCACGGCCATCTGGTCGCCGTCGAAGTCGGCGTTGTAGGCGGTGCAGACGAGCGGATGCACGCGGATGGCCTCGCCTTCGATCAGCTTCGGCTCGAAAGCCTGGATCGAAAGACGGTGCAGAGTCGGCGCGCGGTTGAGCATGACCGGGTGGCCCTTGGTCACCTCGTCGAGGATGTCCCAGACCTCCGGCGTGCGGCGTTCGATCATCTTCTTGGCGGAGCGGACGGTGTGAACCAGGCCCATCTCCTTGAGGCGGCGGATGATGAAGGGCTCGAACAGCACGAGCGCCATCTTCTTCGGCAGACCGCATTGATGCAGGCCGAGTTCGGGACCAATGACGATGACGGAGCGGCCTGAGTAGTCGACACGCTTGCCGAGCAAGTTCTGGCGGAAGCGGCCGGACTTGCCCTTGAGCATGTCGGAGAGCGACTTCAGCGGACGGTTGCCGGCGCCGGTGACAGGGCGGCCGTGGCGGCCGTTGTCGAAGAGGGCGTCGACCGCCTCCTGGAGCATGCGCTTCTCGTTGCGGATGATGACATCCGGCGTGCGCAGCTGCAGCAGGTTCTTGAGGCGGTTGTTGCGGTTGATGACGCGGCGGTAGAGATCGTTCAGGTCGGAGGTGGCGAAGCGGCCGCCTTCGAGCGGGACGAGCGGACGCAGATCCGGCGGGATGACCGGCAGCACTTCCATGATCATCGCCTCGGGGCGGGTGTGGCTCTCGGCGAAGCCCTGGCAGAGCTTGAGGCGCTTGGCGAGCTTCTTGCGAGTCTGCTTGGAGCGGGTCTTGCCCATGGCATCCTGCAGTTCCTGGATCATCTCGGCCAGGTTCATCTGGCTGAAGATGTCGCGAATCGCCTCGGCGCCCATGCCGACACGGAAGGCGTCGGCACCATACTGCTCCTCGGCCTCGCGCAGGTCGACCTCGGTCAGCAGCTGGCCGCGCTGCAGCGGCGTGCTGCCCGGATCGATGACCATGTAGTCCTCGTAGTAGATGACGCGCTCGAGCGAGCGGGCGGTCATGTCGAGCATCAGGCCGATGCGCGAGGGCATGCACTTGTAGAACCAGATGTGCGTCACCGGCACGGCCAGCTCAATGTGGCCCATGCGCTCGCGGCGCACGCGGCTGAGGGTGACCTCGACACCGCAGCGGTCGCAGATCACGCCCTTGTGCTTGATGCGCTTGTACTTGCCGCAGGCGCACTCCCAGTCGCGGGTCGGACCGAAGATGCGCTCGCAGAAGAGGCCGCCCTTTTCGGGCTTGAAGGTGCGGTAGTTGATGGTTTCCGGGTTCTTGACCTCACCGTGGCTCCAGCCGCGGATGCGCTCGGGAGAGGCGATGCAGATGGAGACGAAGTCGAACTCCTCGCCGCTGGTCTTTTCCCCGAAGATTTCTTTCAAGCTTGCGTCAGCGTTCATAAGTTTGGATCGAAGCGTGTTTGGGTTTTTCAGGGAGGGTTCAGACGCCGGCGGAGAAGCGCTCAATCGCCTCCACATCCGCATCCTGGGTGGCGCGCTTGTGGACCTTCACATCGAGGCCGAGCGACTGCATTTCCTTGATGAGCACGTTGAAGGACTCCGGCGTGCCCGCCTCCAGGGAGTTGTCGCCCTTGACGATCTGCTCGTAGATGCGCGTGCGGCCCTGGACGTCGTCGGACTTGACGGTGAGCAGCTCCTGCAGCGTGTAGGCGGCGCCATAGGCTTCGAGGGCCCAGACTTCCATTTCACCGAAGCGCTGGCCACCATACTGGGCCTTGCCCCCCAGCGGCTGCTGGGTGACGAGCGAGTAGGGGCCGACGGCACGGGCGTGGATCTTGTCGGCGACAAGGTGACCCAGCTTGAGCATGTAGATGTAGCCGACAACGACGTCGAGGGTGAAGCGCTCGCCGGTGCGGCCGTCGTACAGGGTGGACTTGCCATTGAGGCCCATCCACTCAAATCCAGGCTGCTTCTTCGCCTCCTTGACGTACTCCATGATCTTGGACTCGGGGATGCCGTCGAAGACCGGCGTGGCGATCTTCATGCCCAGCGCCTTGGCGGCAATGCCAAGGTGGGTTTCCAAAACCTGACCGACGTTCATGCGCGAAGGCACGCCGAGCGGGTTGAGCACGATGTCCACCGGGGTGCCGTTCTCGAGGAAAGGCATGTCCTCCTCCGGCACGATGGTGGCGACGATGCCCTTGTTGCCGTGGCGGCCGGCCATCTTGTCACCGACCGACAGCTTGCGCTTGCTGGCGACGAAGACGCGCACCTGCTTGACGACACCGTCGGCGGCGCCCTCCTCGCTGGTTTCGATGCGGTCGAGGTTGCGCTCGCGCTCCATGTCGGCATCGGCGAACTTCTGTTCGAAGCTCTGGATGATGTCGAAGATCTTGTTGCGGATCGGGCTGGGGTCGATCTCGATCGAGTCGTAAGTCTCGGCCAGCTTGCGCAGCAGGGTCTTGGTGATCTTCTTGTTGGCGCCAATGATGATCTCACCGGTCTGGCCGTTGACCACGTCGAGCGGGATCTTCTCGTTGAGCAGGATGTCGCTCAACTTTTCGGTGAGCTGCTCGGTGAGGTCCTCCTTCTTGGCGCGGTAGTCCTCCTCGATCTGCTTGATCTGCTTCTTGGCCTCGGCGGGCGACAGCTTTTCCTTGTCGGCGCCACCGGCGCCGCCGCGCTGGGCGAGGCGGACATCCATGACGATGCCGGCGCAGCCGGAAGGCACGCGCAGCGAGGTGTCCTTCACGTCCGAGGCCTTCTCGCCGAAGATGGCGCGCAGCAGGCGCTCCTCGGGGGCGAGTTCGGTCTCGGACTTCGGCGTGATCTTGCCGACGAGGATGTCGCCTGGCTTGACCTCGGCACCGACGCGCACGACGCCGTCCTGGTCGAGGTTCTTCAGCGCCTCATCGCCGACGTTCGGGATGTCGCGGGTGATTTCCTCCGGTCCGAGCTTCGTGTCGCGGGCGATGACCTCGAAGTCCTCGACGTGGATCGAGGTGTAGATGTCCTCCTTGACGACGCGGCGGCTGATGACGATGGCGTCCTCGAAGTTGTAGCCGTTCCAGGGCATGAACGCGACGAGCATGTTCTTGCCGAGGGCGAGCTCGCCCTGGTCGGTGCACGGACCGTCGGCGAGCACGTCGCCCTTCTTCACCTTCAGGCCGCGCTTCACCAGCGGGCGCTGGTTGATGCAGGTGCCGGCGTTCGAGCGGCCGAACTTGCGCAGCGGGTAGACATAAACGCCCTTCTCGGGGTCGGTCTGCACCGACTTCATCGGGTCGGCGAGGAACTGCTTGTCGCTCACCGGCAGATTGCCGTCCTTCGTGACGATGATGACGTCGGCGGTGGCGGTGGCGATGGTGCCGTTGGCATCGGCGACGATGACGGCGCGCGAGTCGCGGGCGGCCTTGCCCTCCATGCCGGTGCCAACGAGCGGCGCCTCGGCCTCAAGCAGGGGCACGCCCTGGCGCTGCATGTTCGAGCCCATGAGCGCGCGGTTGGCGTCATCGTGCTCCAGGAACGGAATCAGGTTGGCGGCAATCGAGACGAGCTGCTTCGGCGAGACGTCCATCAGCGTCGGCACGGCGGGCTCGACTTCCAGGAAGTCGCCGCGGTAGCGGACGGTGACGCGGTTGCCGATGAAGCGGCCATTTTCATCCAGGCGGTTGTTGGCCTGGGCGATGTGGTGGTTTTCCTCCTGGTCGGCGGTCAGGTACTCGATCTTGTCGGAGACGACGCCGTCCTTGACCAGGCGGTAGGGGGTCTCGATGAAGCCGAATTCGTTGATGCGGGCGTAGGAACCGAGCGAGTTGATCAGGCCGATGTTCGGCCCTTCCGGCGTCTCGATCGGGCAGATGCGACCGTAGTGCGTCGGGTGCACGTCGCGCACTTCGAAGCCGGCGCGCTCGCGCGTCAGGCCGCCCGGCCCCAGCGCCGACAGGCGGCGCTTGTGGGTGATCTCGGACA
>CANNUR010000042.1 GCA_947523045.1 uncultured Prosthecobacter sp. | reverse complement strand
GTGCCGCCGAGGCGCAGGCCGCACAGCCGCGCAAGCTCTACGGCCCGGCGCTGATGCCGCAAAAGGAGTATGCGAAGGGCCAGTCGCCACAGGAAGCCCTGAAAAACCTGCAACTGCCGACCGGATTCCGCGCCGAACTCATCGCCGCCGAACCCGACCTCGTGCAGCCCATCGCCTTCACCTTCGACGAGCGCGGCCGCATCTGGGTCATCGAGGGCAATAGCTATCCGAAACCACGCGAGGTGGGTGCGGGCCAGGACCGCATCCGCATCCTCGAGGACCGCGACGGCGATGGCCAGTACGAGACGAAAAAAACCTTCTGCGAGGGCGTCAATCTCGCCAGCGGCATCGAGCTTGGCTTCGGCGGTGTCTGGGTCGGCGCTGCGCCGTATCTGATGTTCATTCCGGACGCGGACAAGGACGACCAACCTGATGCCGAGCATGCGGGCTACGCCAAGACCTACCCCAAAGTCCCCGGCCTGAACTTCACCGCCTACGCCCTGCTCGACGGCTGGGGTTCGCAGGACACGCACGAAACCCTGAACAGCTTCCTCTGGGGGCCCGATGGCTGGCTGTATGGCTGCCACGGCGTCTTCACCCACAGCCGCGTCGGCAAACCCGGCGCGCCGGACGAGCAGCGCCAGCCGCTCAACGCCGCGGTCTGGCGTTACCATCCCGTGCGCCATGAATTCGAGATCTTCGCCCACGGCACCAGCAACCCCTGGGGACTCGACTACGACGCGCACGGCGAGTTCTTCGTCACCGCCTGCGTCATCCCGCACCTCTACCACATCGTGCCCGGCGGTCGCTACCACCGCCAGGCGGGGCAGCACTTCAATGCGCACACCTACGAGGACATCAAGACCATCGCCGATCACGCGCATTACGCGGGCAGCCTGCGGCCGAACATTGAGTTCGACAAGACCACCGGCGCGGGCCTGGCCAACGACGACACCAACGCCCTCGGCGGCGGCCATGCCCACTGTGGCCTGGCCATCTACCAGAGCAGCCAGTTTCCGGCCACCTACCGCAACCAGCTTCTCTTCGGCAACCTGCACGGCCACCGCCTCGTCAGCAACTACACCGACCCCAAGGCGAGCAGCTACATCGGCAAGCACGGCGCGGATTTCCTGCGCGCCAACGACATGCACTTCATCCCGGTCACCCAAAAGGTGGGGCCGGAGGGATCGCTGTACGTCAGTGACTGGAGCGACCAGCAAATCTGCCACCGCGGCAGCAACGCCGTGGAAAACTGGGACCGCAGCAATGGCCGGATGTACCGGGTGAGTTACGCGGGGGTGGCGGACGGGTCTGACAAGTCCGACAGGTCCGACAGGTCCGACAGGTCTGACAAGTCCGACAGGTCTGATTTCCCAACCGCGCCCTTCGACCTTGCCAAGGAGACCCACGAAAAACTCGTCCGCCTCGCCGTGCAGACGGAGAACGAGTGGTTCTCACGGATGGCGCGCCGGGTGATGATGGAGCGGATGGCTGGAATCTCCCTCGTAGGGAATTCCGGCAGCGGCTCCCCTGCGTGGGTGGATGTCATGCTCCAAACACGACATGCCACACAAGTGGAAGTTGCACTCAGATCCTTGTGGCTGGAGCTGTCATTAAATTCGATAATCCCCGATGGAGATTTTCGAGGTGAGCTTTCCGATGCAGCGCCCTCCGATTTACAAAAATGGGCCATTCGATATTCGGCGGATTTGATCCCGCATAAGCTGCGCCAAGATTCTGAGAGTTCGAGTTCAATCATAGAACCGTACGTAACCTGGTACCCCGGTCCCCTGCTGAAGCTCGCCAAGGAAAGCCCATCCGCTGTCGTCCGCCGTGAACTGGCTTCCATGCTTTCGGCTTTGCCGCAGGGGCTGGCCTTGAAGAAAACCCTCGCCTCCGCCCTGCTCCAGCGCGGCGAGGACAAGGACGATCCGATGATCCCGCTGCTGATCTGGTACGGCATCGAGCCGCTGGTCGGTGCCGACGCCGAGGTCGGGCTGGAACTCGCGCGGGTGTCGAAGCTGCCGAAGGTGACGCAGTACATCTACCGTCGCCTCGGCGCCGAGGAGGCGGGACGCACGGCCCTGCTCCGCCTGGCGGCGGTCTCGGCCGACGCGGCCGAGCGCGAATCGCTGCTGAAGTCGGTGGTTGAGGCGGCGCGCGCGGGCAACAAGGTTGCCAAGCCCGCCGACTGGGACGCCCTGCGCGTTAAGCTCGACGGCGCCCCGGCCGGGCTGCTGCCGGAACTGGAGGCCTTCATGGGCCTGGAGCCGGCCATCGCCAGCTATCGCGAGCGACTCGCCTCCACGGCGCCTGTGGATGCCCGGTTGGCGGCCCTGAAGCTGCTCGTGCAGTTGCGCGACGGCAAAACCGCCGCCTTATTGCATGATTTGTTAGGTGGTGCCAAGCCGGCCCATCCGACGCTGCGTCGCGCCGCGCTGCAGGCGCTGGCCACGCTGCCGCATCCGCAGACTCCGGCCGTGCTCGCCGGGTTGCTGCCGAAGCTGTCGCCGGTGGAAACGAACGACGCCATTGCCACGCTCGCCACGACGCCCGAGGGATCGAAGACCCTGCTCATTGCGGTGAAGGAGGGCAAGGTGGCGAAGACCCTGCTGTCGCCCTTCCTGGCCCGGCAGATGGAGGCGCAGCAGAACGCCGAAGTCTCGGCCCTCTTGAAGGAAGTCTGGGGCGATCTCAACGCGCCGAAACCCGACCTGGAGCCGCGCAAACAGAAGTTCCGCGCCCTGCTCACGGCCGAGGCTTTGGCGAAGGCCGATCCCGCCCAGGGCAAGGCCTTGTACGCGGCGGTCTGCGGCACCTGTCACACGCTGTTTGGTCAGGGCGCCAAGGTCGGCCCCGACCTGACCGGCTCGAACCGCGCGAACCTCGAGTACCTGCTCGACAACGTGCTCGATCCCAACGCGGTCATCGGCAAGGACTACCAGCTCAATGTCTTCGAACTCGCCGATGGCCGGCTCGCCAGCGGCATCATCAAGGACGAAACGTCCGCCGCCTGGAAGGTCGCCATGCCGGGTGGTTTGGAACAGCTCATCACCAAGGCCGAGGTGAAAAAGCGCACGGTGTCGCCGGTGAGCACCATGCCCGAGGGCTTGTTCGATGCCCTGCCGCCGGAACAGCTGGTGCATTTGGTCGCCTGGCTGCAGGGCGCTGGCGAGGCTGGTGCGGCGAGCGGTGTGCTTGAGGCGGAATCGCTTCAGGCCAAGGCATCGGGTGGAAAGGCGGGCCCTCAGGCCATGGGCAATTTCCGCGAGGGCCGCTGGAGCGGCGACCGCCACCTGTTCTGGACCGGCGGCAAGCCGGGCGACACCCTGACCGTCACCTTCCCGGTGAAGCAGGCGGGCAAGCGCAAGGTCCATGCCGTGCTGACGAAGGCCCCGGACTACGGCAGCGTCCGCCTCACCGTCAACGGCGTGGTCGCTTCGACCGTCGAGCTCGACCTCTATGATGCCAAGGTCACCAACACCGAGGAGATCCTGCTCGGTGAGTTCGATCTGCCAGCCGGCGAACAACAACTGCAGATCACGATCTCCGGGGCCAACCCGCAGACCAAGCCCGACCGCTGGTATGCCGCGCTGGATTACCTGCGCGTCGAGTAGGCGCGCTGGCCACAGCGCGGGGCTTGGGAGGAACGACGTCCTGTGCCCTCAAAGCCCCGCCTTCTGGCGAAGGCGCCTACCGCCCGCCGTCAACCCAAAGACTAGAGCGCGGAAAATCCGAAATCCGAAATCTGAAATCTGCGATCTGAAATGGGGGCACCGCCCCCTCACCGCCAGGCCCAGCGGAACAGGTTCCGGCTGTCGGCAAAGCGTGCTTCATCGGAGGTCGAACCGAGGGTCACGACGATGAGGCCGCGGCCGGCGTGCGAGCCGGTCGCCACCAGGCAGCGACCGGCGCTCGGCGTGGTGCCGGTCTTGACGCCGTCGTAGTTGGCGAACTGCAGCAGCTCGTTGGTGTTCTTCCAGAGCGCCTGGCGCTCACCGCCTGCGGGCAGACGGATCGCCGCCCGATGTTCCAGGGTCGCCACCACCTCGCGGAACAACGCGTGCCTGCGCGCCGCCAGCGTCAGCGTCACCAAATCGCGCGCGGTTGTGGTGAAGTCGGTCGCTTCCCCGCCGTCGCCATAGGCAATCCGGTAGGTGGTGGCCTTCATGCCGAGGCGCTGGGCGGTGCGGTTCATCTCGGCGACAAAGTTCATGCGGGTCGCCGAGGCCGCGGTCTTGGCGCTGGCCGGCGTTTCGTCGCCGGGGGCCGCGAGGCGCGGATGAAAGTGCTCGGCGAAGGCATTGCCCATGTCGTTGCCCGAGGGCAGCATGAGGGCGTAAAGACCGTCGCGCACGCGCACCTGCTCGCCCTCCTTGAGTTCAGCAGTTGAGCCGGCGGTGCTGTCGGCCAGCTTGGAGATCGACACCCATTCGTCGAGCACGGCCGGATCCTTCTGCGCCAGTTCGAGGACTACGAAGGCGCACATCATCTTCGCCGTGCTCGCCGCCTTGCGCGGTTCGTCGGGCAGGTGCGCGGCCAGTTCGCGGCCGCTGTCGAGGTCGGCGATCAGCCAGGACTTGGCGGTGACCACCGGCGGTGTGGCGAGGTCTTCGGCGGGTTTGTCGGCGGCGGCCAGGGAGAGGGCGGACATGGCGAGGAGGATACGAAGCAGCATCGCCCGCCAGTCTGCGCCAGTGGCGGCGCGCCTGTCAATGCGCCGCGCGAACATCGCCTTGCGACAGGCGGCCGGCGCTCTATGGCAGGGCCATGAAGACCTCGCTCGCCTGCCTGCTGCTGTCCGTCCTGCCCGCCGCCGCGGAACCCTTTGAGTTTTTGGTCATGGGTTGCATGCCCTACCATTTCCCGGGCGATGCCGGTCGCTTCGAAAACGTCATCGAGGCCGCCAACGGCGCGGCACCGGCCTTCAGCGTCCACTGTGGCGACGTCAAATTCGGGCGCATGCTCAATGACGATGCCTCCCTGCTGCGCGTGAAGGCCTGGTTCGACCGCTTCGAGCAGCCCTTGTTTTATGTGCCGGGCGACAACGAATGGACGGATTCGCACACACCGGTGGCGGGAGGTTACGACCCGCTGGAGCGGCTCGCCTTCGTGCGCCGGCTGTTTTATCCGGGCGAGGCGCGCAGCCTGGGTCGCACGAGCCTGCCGCTGGAGCGACAGAGTGTGCAGGCGGACTTTGCGGATTACGTCGAGCACCAGCGCTGGCAGCGTGAGGGCCTGGTCTTTGCCACCCTGCATGTCGTCGGCAGCAACAACAACCGGCGTGAGGACAATGCCGCGGCGATGGCCGAGTTCGCCGCGCGCGACCGCGCCGTGCTGGCTTGGCTGCGCGACAGTTTTGCCGCGGCCGCCGACGCCAAGGCGCTCGTGCTGTTCCTGCAGGCGAATCCCTTCCACGAGACCCTGCATGGCGAACCGCGCGACACTGGGTTCGCCAACTTCGTGCCGGCCCTGCGCGAGCAGGTGCGTGGCTACGGCAAGCCGGTGTATCTCTTCCATGCCGACAGCCATTATTTCCGCATCGACAAGCCGCTCACCTCAGCCACCGGGCGCACGATCGAAAACTTCACCCGCATCGAAACCTTCGGCGGCCTCAACCTGCACCTGATCCGCGTGCAGGTTGATCCGGCGGCGGCCGAGCCCCTGCGTGCCTTCCCCTGGCTGCTCGAGAAAAACCGCGTCGATCCGGACACGCCGGCGCCCGGCAAACCGGCCAAGCCGGCGGCGAAATAAGCCTCACGGCGCCACCGGCACCCACAGGTGCGTCACGGCCTTTTCGCCGCGCGCGTTGACGTGCTCGACTCGCACCCGGTGATCGCCGGGCTTGGCGAAGCGGTGGCTGGTGACGGCGTAGCCATCCTTGGCCAGCGCCTTGGCGTTGCCATCGGACCGGGTTTGCACGGGCGGACTGCCGTCGCCAAAGTCCCAGGTCTCGCCGCCGGTCGAGCGAAAGACGCGGACTTTGAAGGTCAGCTCGTCGCCGACGCGCACGCCCAGCGAAGGCGCGTAGGTGGCGTGGATCGACGGAGGAATCTGCGTGGTGTCGCCGATGACCTGGACCACCGCGAAATCGTAAGCGGCGCGGCCCTGCGTGTCGGTGACCTTGAGGATCTCGCTGAACTGGCCGGGGCGATCGTAGCGACGTTCCACGCGCGCACCGGTGGCGGTGGCGCCGTCGGTGAAGGTCCAGGCATGGCTGGCCACGCCGGCGGCGGCCCAGGACTTGGTGCCGTCGAGCACCAGCGGTTCGCCGACGCGGACGAAGTGGTGCGGGTGCGCCACGGCGACCACGGCCGGCTGCTGCTCGCGCAGGGCGGCCTGCCAGGCGAAGGCATAGGCTTCCTCGGTGCCCCATGCGCCCGAGGGCTGGCGGCTCTGGATGCCGAAGTGCAGGTGCGACCAGCCGCCGCTGGCGCCCTCCTTGCCGAGCAGGCCGAGTTTCTGGCCCTGGCGCAGGCGGATGCCGGGTTGGATGGCCGGGTCGATCGTGTGCAGGTGGCTGTAGCGGTAGAACCAGCCGCGCTCGTCGAGCACGTACACCACGTCGTAGCGCGGCCGCACCGGCGTGCCGATAGTGCCGGGCAGAACGGTTTCGCCGACGCTGACCACCAGCCCGTCGGTGGCGGCCACCACCTCGACCAGGCCCTCGCAGCCACCGAAATCGAGGTCGTTGTGGTAGTAGATCTTCGTGCGGTCGGGGCGGTCGCCGCCATCCACATAGGTGGGTTCGTTGCTGAACTGGGTGCTGCTGGCGAACCAGCGCTGGCGGGCCGGCAGGGTGAAGAGGTCCGGCTCGATCCAGGGCGAATCCGCCGGCCAGAGGCGCAGGCGTGCGTCCTTTTTCAGCCCCCAGGAATCCTGGCCGGAGTTGGCGTTGTACCCGCGCGTGATCGGACAGTCGATCTGCACTCCGCCGAGGGCGACCGGCAGATGGTAGTTGGCGCTGTCGACCCAGCCGGTGGTGCCGTTGACCTCGACCTGCACCCGCGCCGCGCGCACGGCGGCGCTCATCGAATCGACCCGTTCCTCCAGGTCGAGCAGGCGCACCTTCGCGGTGCTGCCGTCGTTCAGCGTCACCTCGGCGGTCTCGCCGAGGGCCAGGTCCAGGCTGCGGTGCAGGGGTTGGCGGGTCGGTTCCGGCAGTTTCGCCGACAGGGCGGTGGCGGTGACGAGCAGGGGCAGCAGGCGGAGCGGGGCGAACCAAAAACGCGGGGGCATGTGCCATCTACGGCCGTCGCAGCGGCTTTCTGGCGGGGGCTGGCCGGTAACTCTCCCTTGACCAGCCCCCACCCATGCAGCAACTTGTTTGCCCTCCTAACAGACCCAACTCATTCCATGCCCGCCAAAATCTACACTGAAAAGGACGCCAGCCTGGCGCCGCTCAAAGGCAAAACCTGCGCCGTGATCGGCTTCGGCTCGCAGGGCCACGCCCACGCCCTCAACCTCAAGGAAAGCGGTGTGAATGTCATCATCGGCCTGTATCCCGGCAGCAAGAGCCGCCAGGTCGCCAAGGAGAAGGGGTTCAAGGTTTACGACACCGGTGAAGCCGTGAAGCTGGCCGACGTCATCTTCGTCGCCGTCCCGGACACCAAGATCCCGGCCTGCTACAACAAGGACATCGCCCCCAACCTGAGCAAGGGCAAGACCCTGCTGTTCTCGCACGGCTTCGCGATTCACTACAAGACCATCGTGCCGCCGAAGGACGTCAACGTCATCATGGTCGCCCCGAAGGGCCCGGGCCACATCGTCCGCCGCCAGTACACCGAAGGCAAGGGCGTGCCCGCCCTGATCGCCATCCACCAGGACCCGAGCAAGAAGTCGAAGCAGATCGCCCTGGCTTGGGCGCACGGCGTCGGCGGCACCCGCGGCGGCGTCATCCAGACCACCTTCAAGGAAGAGACCGAAACCGACCTGTTCGGCGAGCAGACCGTCCTTTGCGGCGGCACCAGCGCCCTCGTCCAGGCGGGCTTTGAAGTCCTCGTCGAAGCCGGTTACTCCCCCGAGATGGCCTACTTCGAGTGCCTGCATGAGCTCAAGCTCATCGTCGACCTGATGAACGAGGCTGGCATCGCCGGCATGCGTTTCTCGATCTCCGAGACCGCCAAGTGGGGCGACGTCAAGGTCGGTCCGAAAATCATCGACGCCAGCGTCAAGAAGCGCATGAAGGCGGCGCTCAAGGACATCCAGACCGGCAAGTTCGCCAAGGAATGGGTCAAGGAGTACGAAACCGGCTACAAGACCTACAACAAGCTGCTCAAGGACGGCGAGAAGCACCCGATCGAGAAGACCGGCGCCCGCCTCCGTGCGCTCATGCCCTGGATCAAGAAGCGCGAGACCAAGGGCCAGCAGGCCAGCTACGAGTGATTCGCCGCGGCCCGGCCGCGACAACACGCTCCTCCGGGCGCGGGCCGCAAGGCCCGCGCCCTTCTTTTTGGCCGCGGTCGCCTCAATGCAGGGCGTGCCAGGCCAGGCTGTGATGCTCGGCTTCCTCGGCGTCGGCCTGCAGCGTCGCGGCGGCGACCCCGGCCAGGCCGATCAGCAGCGCGGCGGGGAAGAGCAGGAGCAGCAGGGGCAGCAGCATCAGGAAGGCCAGCGGCCCGAGCAGCAGCCCGAGCGCGAGCGATTCCCAGCCGACCCGGCGCAGGCTGGCCGGCGGCGTGTTGCCGAGATGCAGGGCATCGCGGCGCAGCCAGACCAGCAGGGGGTGCAGGATCCGGCGGAAGGGGCGCAGCAGGGTGGCCTGCAGCCGGCGCGTCTGCCAGAGGCGGTGGAGGTTGCGGTTGATGAAGCGGGCGGGAACGTCCGCGCTGGCGGTCTGTTGAAACGAGGCCGCCTGAGTCGTGTCAGGCATCGTTTTCATGGTGGGAGTACAACGCCGGCCACGGCCGGGAGTTGTCAAAAACCCGTCGCCCGCCCGCGCTCGCCGCTCGACAGCCCCCGGCCTCCGGCGCAAGAGTGGGCGGATGAAGCTCTCGACCTTCAACGTCAACGGCATCCGCGCCTCGCTCGACAAGGGCCTGCGCGACTACCTGCTCGGCACCGATGCCGATGTCGTCTGCCTGCAGGAGACCAAGGCGCGGCCGGAACAGGTTGACCTGTCCTTCCTCGACGGCTGGCACGCGGTTTGGAACAGCGCCGAAAAGAAGGGCTACTCCGGCACCTGCGTGCTGACCCGCGGCAAGCCGGTGGCGGCCGAACTGGGCCTGGGCCAGGCCGAGCACGACACCGAGGGCCGGCTCATCACCGCCGAGTTCGACGACTTTTACCTGGTCAATGTCTACACCCCGAACAGCCAGGCGGAACTGGCGCGCCTGCCCTACCGCCTGCGCTGGGACGAGGCCTTCCGCGCGCACCTGAAAAAGCTCGAGCAGCGCAAGCCGGTGCTGGTTTGCGGCGACCTCAACTGTGCCCATCAGGAGATCGACCTCGCCAATCCGAAGTCGAACCGCATGAATCCCGGCTTCAGCGACGCCGAACGCGAGAGCTTCACGCGCCATCTCGAGGCGGGGTTTGTCGATGTCTTCCGCGCCTTCGATCCCAACCCCGGCCGCTACCCCTGGTGGACCCAGCGCTCCGGCGGCAGCGCCCGCGAAAAGAACATCGGCTGGCGCCTCGATTACTGGCTGGCCTCGGCCGCCCTGCGCCCGGCCCTGCACGACTGCCGGATCCGCGCCGACATCTACGGCAGCGACCACTGCCCGGTCGAACTCGTGCTCGACGTCTGATCCCGCCATGAAACCGCTCCTTCTGCTCCTGCTCGCCGGACTCGCCGCCTGCACACCCAAGCCGCCCGCCGCCACGGAGGCCCCCGTGGCCGAGGCGTCGTATGCCGCGCTGGAGTGGCGCGACGACGTGTACTTCCTCGACGGCAAGGCCTTCACCGGCCTGGCGCGCGACACCCACAAGAATGGCAAGCCCAAGGGCGAATACCCCTTTCGCGAGGGTCGCCTGCACGGCGTCGTGCGCGAGTGGTGGGACAACGGCCAGCTCTCGACCGAAACGAACTTCGACGGCGGCAAGCGCCACGGCCTGAACCGCTACTGGAATCTCCAGGGCCAGCTCATCAAGGAGCAGGTCTACGAACACGATGTCTCGGTGAGCGAGAAGCACTTTGACCCGAAGTGAAGCTAACGATGCCGCCGCCGGCACGTTGTGCATAGTCGCCACCCCCTTTTCCTCTTTCGATGAAGCTCCGTCTTTCCCTCCTCGCCACCCTCGCCCTGCTCGCCGCCTGCGGTCCCAAGCCTGAACCGGCGGCGCCGGAAGCCAAGCCCGAGGCCAAGGCGGCAACCACTCCGGCACCCGCGCCTGACGTCAAGCCTGCAGAGCCGGCCCCGACGGCCATGGCACCCGGCGATCAGCCGTTTCCGGAGGCGGTCGACCTCAACGGTTTCGGCAGCGATGAACCGGTGCTGCGCAAGGACCTGCCGACGCGCGGGGTCATTCGCCTGACCTCGGCCGACTGGACCTTCAGCAACGGCGCCCACTGGGATACCTACACCGGGACCAGCTTCAAGGCCAAGCGCTGGGGCCGCTATGAGGTGATGATGACCTACCTGCTGCGCCGCGGCGGCATTGGTTCGCAGTTCCGCATGGGCGATCTCGTGGTGAAAAAGCAGCTCACGCCCGCCACCAGCCCGCGCCGGGTCAGCCTCGGCAAGCTGTACATTCCCGCCGCCGGCGAGGTGCCCTTCATGCTGCTCACCCCGCCCACTGAGCAGGCGCTGGTCATTCAGGAGATCGCCCTCATCCCGACCGCCGAGGGCGAAACACCGGTGCAGGCCGCCGATGGCAGCCTGACCCTGCATGCCAAGGACGCCACCACCTGGTCGGAAAACCTGCGCTACGAACCGAAGCCGGAAAAGAACTGCCTCGGCTTCTGGACCGACCCCGAGGACTTCGCCGAGTGGGAGTTCGAGGTCGCCAAACCCGGTCGCTACCGCGTGGTCGTCCACCACGGCTGCGGCGGCGGCAACCACGGCAGCGAGGTGGAACTGCGCCTCGGCGGGCAGTCGCTGAAATTCACCACCCAGGACACCGGCGGCTTCCAGAACTGGCAGCCGGTGGAGGTCGGCGTGCTCGAACTGCCCCAGCCCGGCAAGACCCGCCTCGTCGTTGACCCGCTCAACAAGGTCAAGAGCGCGGTGCTCGACGTGCAGAAGATCGAACTGCTGCCGGTGGCGGGTTAACCCGCCTCGCGGGCCAGCAGCTTGCGCTTGAGCTCCACCCCCCAGCGATAACCTGACAGGCCGCCGTCGCTGCGCACGACGCGGTGGCAGGGTACGGCCAGCGCCACCGGATTGCGCGCACAGGCACCGGCGATGGCGCGCGCCGCGGTCGGCAGACGCAGGCGACGGGCGAGATCGGCGTAGCTGAGCGTCGTTCCGGTGGGAATCTTCTGCAGCGCCTGCCAGACGCGTCGCTGAAAGGGCGTGCCCTGCAGATCGAGCTCAAGTTCCAGCGCTCCGGCCGGCTGGGCCAGCCAGTCGCGCACGCGCTTCAGCAGTGGCGACAGGCCCTTGGCGTCCTCGCGCAGGTGTGCCTGCGGAAACCGCGCCTGCAGGCTGGCGGTGCAGGCCTCGTCGCCGAGCAGCAGGGCGCAGACGCCGCGGGCGGTGGTGGCGACCAGCATCGGCCCGAGCGGGCTGGTGCCGGTGGTGAAGCGGAGGTCCAGGGTGGCTTTCATGGGCGTCAGGGTTGGGCGCGCTGGATGCGCGCGGGTACGTCGTTGACCGAGTAACCGGCGCTGCGCAGGGCGTCCCAGACTTGCATCAGCACGCCAAGCGCGGTTTCGGTGTCGGCCTCCAGCTCGAGCTTGGCCTGGGGCTGCTCGCGCCGCAGGCGGGCGAGCGCCTCGGCGAGGGTCTCGGCGGTCACCGGCTGGCCGTCGAGAAACAGCTTCTGGTCCTTGGTCACCGTGATCGCCTTGCGCACCTCCTGCACCGGCGCGTTCTCACCGACCTGCTTGGCCTCGGGCAGGGTGATCTTCACCTGGGCGCGGTCCTTGCGGAAGGTCGTCGTGGCGACAAAGAAAATGAGCAGGATCACCATGATGTCGACGAGCGACACGATGGGGATCGTCGGGACCGGTCGGCGGCGCGGGCGCAGGTTCATGGGCTGGAGAGCCGCTTCACCTCGAAGTGGGCGAAGAAGGTCTGGATGGTCTCGTGCAGGATCGATTCCATGCGCACGGCAATGCTGTCGAGCCGGCGCACGAAGTAGGTGTGGGCGACCACGGAAGGCACCGCCACGAAGAGGCCGGCGATGGTGCAGCGCAGGGCGACGCCAATCTCGCGTGCGACCTCGACGGTGTCGGGGCCGGCCTCGCCGCCGAAGGCGGTGAACATGCCGACCAGACCCACCGTGGTGCCCATCAGGCCGAGCAGCGGGGCGACCGTGACCATGGCCTCCAGCACTGAGACGCCGCGCTCGAGGTGGTGCAACTCCTCCTTGGCGCGGGCGGAGATCGTTTCGACGCATTCCTCGCGCGAGGCAAAGCTGCCGCTGATCGCCTTGGCCCCCAGGCGCGCCAGCAGGGAGTCGTCGCGTTCCAGAAATTCCTGCAGCGGTTTGATGTCGCCCTTGTCGGCGTAGTCCGGCAGCGCGCGCAGCTGGGTGGCGACGGCATGCGGCATGACAAAGCGGTCGCGCAGGCGCAGCCAGACCGAGATCATGACGGTGACCGAGGCCATCGAACAGAGCACGATGAGGAACATCACCCCGCCGCCGGTGCCGAGGAATTCGCCGAGGAGCGAGAGGGTGCTGCGCGGTGCGGGCTCCGCCGCCAGCAGCAGGACGGGCAGTTCAGTAAACAATGGCTTCATACTCGATTTTCACCCTCCCGTCGTCCAGCGTCGGCATCAGGTCGGGCGGAATCGGAGGTATTTGCGCATCCAGGATGGCGCGCAAGGTCAATTCCCGCATTCGCGGGTCGGCGTCGCGCGCGTCGGACAGAATGGTCAGGTCCTGCGGCGTGCCGCGGGCGTCGACGTAGAAGCGGAAACGCACGCGACCGAAGTTCACCGAGTCCTTGGCCAGCCGCACGTAGAGATGCCACTTGCGCTCGACCGCACCGGTGACCTGGCGCATGTAGCGACCCAGTGGCGTGGCCTCGGCATCGACGGCATTGGCGCCGGGGTTGAGGATCGAACCGTCGGTCTTGCTGGTGCGGGTGAAGGGCGAGAAGGCGTCGCGCTCGGGTCGCGGCGTCGCCTTGGCGACCGGATCCGGCACGGGGATGGCCTTGACCACCGGCGGTGGCGCTTCGGCGGCCGGGGCGCGCACCTGCGGCCCGGCCGGTTCGGGCGGGCGCATCTGCGGCGCCGCCTCGGGTGGACTGTCCACCGCCAGGTGCGGCGATTCGCGATCGGCCTGCTCGAGCAGGCGCGTCATTGGGTCGGGCAGGGGAATGGCCTTGACCACCTCGGGTGGCGCGGTCGCGGGCGCCGGTGGCGGACTCGGCGCGGGCGGCGGCAGCATCTGCGCCTGGGCGACCGGCGACACGGGCGCCGAATCGTTTTTGATCTCGCCATCGCGATGGTCGCGGTCGGCCAGCTCGCGGGTGTCGGGCGCCGTGCCGTCGAGCGTCGGCATCGGCAGGGTCGCGCCTGGCACGGCCGGCTTGGCGCTGGCGGCGACCGTGTCGCGGTCGGACTGAAAGGCGGCATTCTTGGGCTTGGTCGACGACGCCTCGTTCTGGGTTGTGCGGATGTAGGCCTTCGGCTTCGGCGGCACGACCTCGAGCTGGGCGGGGAAGAGCAGGGTCACCTCGGGTTCCGGCGGTTGGGCCGGCTTTGGCAGGCTCTGCTCAAGCAGGCGGCGCGCCGCCTCGGTTTGCAGGGCGCCGACAAACAGCACGAGCAGCAGCGCGTGAATCAGCAACGATCCCGCGAGGCCGGTCTGCAGATGCCTGTCCTGGAGAAGAGTCACGAAACCCCAAGATGCCCCCGCCGGGCCCGGACGCAAACGGGCATTTGGGGCGGAGGCTTGGCAAGTACTCCCGGACTTCAGCCCGCGACGGCTGGCCATCTCACGATGGGCTGAAGCCCCGGAGTACGCTGCCGCCGGTCCAGCCTCTCCCGCATCATTCTACCCTCCATGTTTCTACCAGCATCGGTCTGGGCTCCCTGCTCTGAGCCCCAGGCTCCCTGCTCATTGCCATCGTTTCCCGCTTGAGATTGCCAGCGGGCACGGGGAAGATGGGCGGCTGATGACGCTGCGGGAAACGCTCTCCACCCTCGCCATCACCACGGTCGTGGTGCTGCTGGTGGTGGTTGCCGGGCTGCTGTTCAAGGACTCGCGGCGCGGGGTCGTGCCGGCAATTCCGATCCGCGTGGCGGCGGTGGCCGACGATCCGGTCGCTCGCCCGCGTGAGCCGACCCCGGACTTCGAGACGCTGGAAGGTGCGGTCTATGTCGACAGCCGCGCCAACGAGGCCGACACCCTGCGCATCCGCCACGATGGCGAGGAGCACCTCTTCGTGCTGTATTTTGTCGACGCCCTGGAGGCGAGCCTCGGTCACCCGGCCCGGGTCGAGGAGCAGCGCCGCTATTTTGGGCTGGCCGATGCGCCGACGGTGACCGCCTTTGGTCGCGAGGCGGCCGACCATGTGGCGGAGCTGCTCAAGCAGCGGCCGTTCCGGGTGCTGACGCGCT
Organism: uncultured Prosthecobacter sp.; assembly: GCA_947523045.1. GTDB lineage: Bacteria > Verrucomicrobiota > Verrucomicrobiia > Verrucomicrobiales > Verrucomicrobiaceae > Prosthecobacter. Next base: position 1,959 of record CANNUR010000042.1, on the reverse strand, counting down.
GGGAGCGGGTCGAGGGCACCCTGCGCTACTACGCGCTCATCCAGGTCCAGGGCGAGGACGGCCGGCCGGAGAACCTGGCCGAGCGACTGCTGCGCCTCGGTTATGCGCGCGTCGGCGGCATGGACACTTTCCTGCCCAACGACCCGCGAGACCTGCCAACCTATGGCACCGAGCTGCTGGCCCTGGCGCGTCAGGCGCGCACGCAAAAAACGGGCGTCTGGGCGCAGTCGGTCGGCCGTTGAACTGCGGGCGGATCAGTGACTGACCGCCTTTTCCGCGCCGAGGCCGGTGTGGGCGCGCACGGTGAGTTCGGCGAACTTCGCTTCGGCGGCCGGATCGCGGGCGGTGAGGATCGTGCCGAGCCAGGCGGCGAGGAAGCCGAGCGGGATGCTGATCAGGCCGGGATTTTCCAGGGGGAAAACCGCGCCTTCCTTGCCGAACAGGCCGTTCGGGCTGAGCAGGATCAGGCCGATCGAGGAGGCCAGGCCGACCCCCAGGCCGGCGACGGCACCGGTGGTGTTGAAGCGTTTCCAGAAGACGCTGAGCACGATGACCGGCAGGTTGGCGCTGGCGGCGACCGCGAAGGCCAGGCCGACCAGGAAGGCGGCATTGACGCTGGGGCCGAGGTAGATGGCGATGCCGATGCTGACCGCGCCGACGACGAAGGCGGTGATGCGGGCGACGCGCACTTCCTGGCCCGGGCGGTGTTCCTTGCCGTGGTGCAGGACGTTCGTGTAGAAGTCGTGGGCGAAGCTGGCGCTGGCGCTCATCGTCAGGCCGGCGACGACGGCCAGGATGGTGGCGAAGGCCACGGCGCTGATGAAGGCGAAGAACAGTTCGCCGCCGAGATGCTGGGCCAGGGCCGGAGCCACCATGTTCGGGTTGGGCTTGCCGTCGGAGAGGATCTGGGCCTTTTCCAGAATCGTCGCGGCGCCAAAGCCGAAGAAGGTGGTGAGGATGTAGAAGAAGCCGATGATGACCATGGCCCAGACCACGCTGGAGCGGGCGGTCTTGGCGTCGGGCACCGTGTAGAAGCGCACCAGGATGTGCGGCAGGCCGGCGGTGCCGAGCACGAGGGCGAGGCTGAGCGAGATGAAATCGAGGCTGCCCCAGGGGCCGGCGACGGCGAGGCCGTATTTCAGGCCGGGCTCCAGGAGGTTTTTCGGTGCCTCGGTGCCGGCGTAGGTGGCGGCGGAGACGGCGTCGAAGAAGGCGGTCAGGCTGTAGCCGTGGTACTTGAGCACAAAGACGCTGAGCATGAAGGCGCCGATCATCAACAGGATGGCCTTGATGATCTGCACCCAGGTGGTGGCGAGCATGCCACCGAAGACCACGTAGACCAGCATCAGCACGCCGACGCCGATGACGGCGGTGTGGAAGCTGGCGCCGATGAGCTTTTCGATGATGACCCCGGCGCCCACCATCTGGGCGATCATGTAGAAGGTGGAGACGGTCAGCGTGCTCAGCGAGGCCATGGCGCGCACCGGGCGCGGGCTGAGGCGGTAGGCGAGCAGGTCGGCCATCGTGTACTTGCCGGCGTTGCGCAGCGGTTCGGCGACCACCAGCAGGACGGTGATGTAGGCAACGAGGAAGCCCACGGAGTACATGAAGCCGTCGTAGCCGCTCAGGCAGATCGCGCCAGAGATGCCGAGGAAGCTGGCGGCGCTCATGTAATCGCCGGCCACGGCGAGGCCGTTCTGCCAGCCGGTGATGCTGCGGCCGGCGGCGAAGTAGGCGGAGGCGCCGGTGTTCTTGCGGGCGGCCCAGAAGGTGATGAACAGCGTCAGCGCGACGAAGCCGACGAACATGGTGAGAGCGATGGACATGCGGGAAAGGCGGTGGGGAGGTTTCTGGGTGGGGCGAACGATGACGGATCAGTCCTGCCCTTGGATCACGGCGGCCGCTTCCTTGTCCCAGCGGGAGGCCTTGCGCACGTACAGGAAGGCGATGGTCCAGGCC
>CANNUR010000041.1 GCA_947523045.1 uncultured Prosthecobacter sp. | reverse complement strand
TGCGTGGCCAGCTCGCTGAGCATTTCGCCGACACCAGCACCCCAAACATTCCGGAAGATTCGAACATCCTGCTCAAGCACCACGGTTCCTACATGCAGGACGACCGCGACCGTCGCGCCCAGCTGGTCAAGGAAAAGAAGGACAAGGCCTGGAGCTTCATGATCCGCAGCAAGATGCCGGGCGGCCGCATCTCGGCCCAGCAGTGGCTGATCCATGACGACCTCTGCACCAAGGCCATGGGCAACATGCGCCTGACCAACCGTCAGGGCATTCAGCTGCACGGCGTGCTCAAGGGCGGCCTCAAGGAGGTCATCCACCACGTCTGCCACAGCGGTCTCTCGACCATGGGCGCCTGCGGCGACGTCGTCCGCAACACGATGGGCCCGGCGGCACCGATCAAGGATGCCGTGCGCGCTGACACCCAGCGCCTCACCGAGGAGATCAGCCGTCGCTTTCTCTGGCGCTCCTCCGCCTATGCCGACATCTGGCTGGACGGCGAAAAGATTGAGCCGAACTGGACCCCGGATCCGGAGCCGGATCCGGCCGTGCGTGCCGCCACCCGCGCCGCCGAGGGCGAAGACCCCATCTACGGCAAGGTCTATCTGCCGCGCAAATTCAAGATTGGCGTCGCCATCCAGCCCTGCAACGACGTCGATCTCTACTCCCAGGATGTCGGTTTCGTGCCGCACGTGGTCGACGGTCAGGTGGAAGGTTACACCATCACGGTGGGCGGCGGTTTTGGCATGAGCCACGGCCAGCTTGCCACCCGGCCCTTCCTCGCCCAGCCGCTGCTCTATGTGAAGCGCGCCCACGTGGTCGATGCCTGCGAGGCCATCGTCACGACCCAGCGCGACCACGGCAACCGCACCGAACGCAAGAATGCCCGTCTGAAGTACACCGTGCAGAGCATGGGCCTGGACGGCTTCCGCGCCGAGGTCGTGAGCCGCCTGCCAGGCATCGAGACCTTCCCGCCCAAGCCCCTGCATTTCGACACCGTCGAGGACGACCTCGGCTGGCATGAGCAGGGCGATGGCAAGCTGTACTGTGGCGTCTATGTCAACATGGGCCGCATCGTTGACCGCGAAGACGGCATCCACTACCGCGCCGCCTTCGCCGAGATCGCCCGCGAGCTCGATCTGCCGTTCATCGTCACGCCGAACACCAACCTCATCATCGCCGAGGTTGCCTCGGAACAGAAGGCGCAGGTGGACGCCATCCTCGCCAAGCACGGGGTCGTGCACGCCGATGCCGCCGGCTTCACCCGCGCCCGCAAGGTCGCCCACGCCTGCGTCGCCCTGCCGACCTGCGGCCTGGCACTGAGCGAGTCGGAGCGCGCCCTGCCCGGCTTCATGGATTCGATCGATGCCAGCCTGCGCGAACTCGGCCTGCAGGATGAACCCATCCTGTTCCGCATGACCGGCTGCCCGAACGGCTGCGGCCGCCCCTACAACGCCGACTTCGGCTTTGTCGGTCGCGCGCCCAACAAGTGGGCGATGTTCGTCGGCGGCAGCATCCGTGGCGACCGCCTGGCCGGCCTCGAATTCAAGTCGGTCCTCGGCGAGGAAATCCCCGGCAAGGTGCGTGCCTTCCTGGAGGCCTTCAAGGCCGAGCGCCAGCCCGGTGAAATCTTTGCCGACTGGTTTGCCCGCACCCGCACCCTGGGCGAGGCGCCGACGCCGGAGCAGTTCCACATCGAACTTGCCGAGCGCGCCGCCAAACTGGCCGAACATAAAGTCAGCGAGGCGGGCTGAACCGCCCGACCGTGAAGCTCTTCCACCCGCGGGGTTCGCCCCGCGGGTTTTTTGTTAGGCGGTCCAGGCTTGGAATAGTCGGCTCATCAGCCAGGCACTGACCAGCCAGAGGCCCAGCAGCAGGGCGATGAGCGCGGCGAACACCAGCGCTAGCAGCAGGAAGCGCAGGCGTGTGCCGCGGCGCACCTCCTCGCGCCGGCCCGCCTGCCAGGCCTGCAGCAGGTGCAGGTTGCGCCGGTTCGACTTGAAGAAGGCGCTGAGCACGGGTCCGCCGGCTGGCAGAAAGTCGAGCAGGGCGTTGAGCAGCAGGTTGCCGCCCATGCGCAGCAGCACCGGCAGACCGACCCCGCAGCGTACCGCCTCGGCAAGGATGAGCAGGCCACCGCCGGAGGCGAGGGCGCTGCCGAGGCCGGGGAAGAGGGCCAGCAGCGGGTCGAGACCGATCTTGAAGTTGGTGCCCGGGATGCGCAGCCAGTCGTCGAGCCAGCGGGCGAGGAAGCGCGCCACGGCGGCCTGCTCTTCGGCCGCCTGCGGATCGGTGGGTTCGGGCATGCGTCAAATTAACCGCGATTCGGGCGCCCGCCAGCGCGGCCGCGCAAATCCCGGCTCGCCTCCGGCCCGGCGACTGCCGTAAGCTGTGAGAATCCCCATGGACGCCACTCCCTTCCGCCGCGAATCCCAGCTCGACCGCCTCAGCTCCACGACCGGTTTTGACATCGCCATCATTGGCGGCGGGGCCTCCGGCCTGGGCGCGGCGGTCGATGCCGCGGCGCGCGGCCACTCGGTCTTGCTCGTCGACCAGTCCGACTTCGCCAAGGGCACCTCGAGTCGCAGCACCAAGCTGGTTCACGGTGGCGTGCGCTACCTGAAGCAGGGCAATGTCGCCCTCGTGCTCGAGGCGCTGCGCGAGCGCGGCCTGCTCTGCCGCAACGCGCCCCACCTCGTCCACAGCCTGCCCTTTGTGATTCCGAACTACCACTGGTGGGAGGGACCGTTTTACGGCATTGGCCTGAAGGTCTACGACGGCCTCGCCGGCCGCCTCGGTCTTGAGCCCTCGCGCTGGCTGACCCGCGGCGATGTGCTCGATCTGCTGCCCAACCTCGAGCGCGAAGGCCTCAATGGCGGCATCCTCTATCACGACGGCCAGTTCGATGATGCCCGCCTCGCCATCAATCTCGCGCAGACCGCCGCCGAGCACGGCGCGGTGGTGCTCAATCACTGCCGCTGCGCCGGCCTGCTCAAGGAGCACGGTCATGTCGCCGGCCTGCGTTTGATCGACGAGGAAGGTGGTCGTGAATTCGAGGTGCGTGCCCGCGCCGTCATCAACGCCACGGGGGTGTTTGCCGATAGCGTGCGCGCCTTTGATGAACCGGCCGCGCCGCCGCTGCTCAGCCCGAGCCAGGGCATTCACCTCGTCCTGCCCGCCGATTTCCTGCCGGGCAACACCGCCGTCATGATTCCGAAGACCGACGACGGCCGCGTGCTCTTCGCCGTGCCGTGGCACGGCCGGTTGGTCGTCGGCACCACCGACACGCCGGTGGCGCAGGCCGCGCTGGAGCCGCGCGCTCTGCCCGAGGAAATCGATTTCGTCTTTGGCCAGATCACCCGCTACCTCGCGCGCGATCCCTCGCGCCACGATGTCCTCAGCGTCTTCGCCGGTCTGCGCCCGCTCATCAAGGCGGAGGCGGAATCGACCGCCGCGCTGTCGCGCGATCACCTGATCGCGGTGTCCGAATCCGGCCTGATCACCCTCGGCGGCGGCAAGTGGACCACCTACCGCAAGATGGCCGAGGACGTCATCGATCACGCCGAGATGGTGGGCGGCCTTGAGCAGCACGCCTGTCCGACCCGCGACCTGCCGGTGCACGGCGCGTCCGGTGCGCCGGCGTCTGAGAACTCGCACCTGCGCGTGTATGGTGCCGATGCCGCCGGCATCCGCGACCTCGTCGCCGCCGCGCCAGCCCTGGCCGCACGCCTGCATCCGCACCTGGAGTTTCTCGAGGCCGAGGTGGTCTGGCATGCGCGCCACGAGATGGCGCGCACTGTCGAGGACGTGCTGGCGCGCCGCACGCGCGCCCTGCTGCTCGACGCCCAGGCCGCCCTGGAAGCGGCCCCGCGGGTGGCGGCGCTGCTGGCGACGGAATTCGGCCGTGACGCCGCCTGGCAGGCGCACCAGGTGCGCCATTTCCATCACCTGGCCGGAGGTTACATGCTTGACGCCTGAGACTGGCAGGTGCGCGTGCCGTTCTCACCAGCTTCACGGCAAGGCACCGTGCGGATGGTGTGAGCTCAGGCCGCCGCGCGGTCCTGCTGCCGCAGGTTCTTGAGGTGGCTGTAGCCGACCAGCTTGCGCGACTGTTCGTCCCAGAGCCGCAGCGACAGGCACTTCAGGCTGCTGAGCAGGGTGATGGGTTTCACCTGCTGGAACATCGGGTGCGAGTGGTGGCAGCGCTCGAGGTTGTAGTTCGGGATGCGCGAGCTGAGGTGATGAACGTGGTGGTAGCCGATGTTGCCGGTGAACCACTGCAGGATCTTGGGCAGCTTGTAGAACGAGCTGCCCTCGAGCGCCGCCGTCGTGTAGTCCCAGTTGTCGCGCTTTTCCCAGTAGGTGTCTTCATACTGGTGCTGGACGTAGAACATCCAGATGCCCGCGGCACCGGCGACCATCGTCACCGGCAGCTGAAGCATCAGGTAGGCCTTCCAGCCCATCAGCCAGCAGCCGCCACCGACCATGGCGGCGAGGGCGAGGTTCATCCACAGCACCGACAGGCGATCCTTGCCCTTGGCGCCCGGTGACGGAAACCGCTGGTAGATGAGGAAGATGCCCAGCGGGGCGAGCACAAACAGCACGAAGGGATTGCGCGCCAGCCGGTAGGCGAATTTTTTCCACGGGGAAGCCTCCAGGTACTCCTGCACGGTCAGCGTCCAGATGTCGCCCTCGCCGCGGCGGTCGAGATCGCCCGAGGTCGCATGATGCACCGAGTGCTGCCAGCGCCAGTGGCCGTACGGCGTGAAGGTTAGCATGCCGGTGATGAAGCCGAGGAAATCGTTGGCGCGTTTCGAGCGGAAGAAGGAGCCGTGACCGCAGTCATGGAAAATGATGAAGAGTCGCACGACCAGCAGTCCGGCGATCACGGACAGGCCGAGGGTCAGGGCGTACGAGACTTCCAGGCTGCGCCACATGAGGTACCAAACCAGGAAGTAGGGCACGAAGGTGTTGAAGACCTGCCAGAGCGATTTCGGCAGCGACGGCACGGCATACTGGGCGATGATGGCCTTCCATTCGGAAATGCCGGGCTGGGATTTCACTTCGGCGGGTGACGGGGCGCTGGACATGGTGGGACTTGGCGACACTAAAACGCCATTCTACACGCCTTTTTCGCGGCGCACAATTTGGCAAATGAGCCTCTTTTGCCGGAGGCTGGGCGGTTCTTGGTCAGTGGCGACCGGGGTTTGGTTCAAAAAGGACGGTTTTTGCCAGGGTTTTGTCTGCAGGATAGGTGGGGCCTCTCTCACGCTGCCGTCTCGTTCCCGCCCAGCCAGACCCGCCGCACGCGCAGCCGGCGGTCGAGCAGGAGCAGGTCGGCGCGTTTGCCCACCTCCAGGCTGCCGGTTTCGCCGGCTATGCCGGCGCGTTCCGCCGGGGTCAGCGAGGCCATGCGCACGACCTCGTGCAGGGGTGCGCCACTGGCCCGGTGCATGACCCGCACCATGTGGTCCATGCCCATGATCGAACTCGCCAGGCTGCCGTTCGGTGCCCAACCGACCCTGCCGTCGCTATCGAACCAAGAGCCGTCGCCCTCCGGTCCGAAACGGTAGCGGCCGGGCGGCAGATCGAGGGCACGATTGGCATCGGTGACCAGGCAGAGCCGGTGGGCCCCCTTCATCCGCCAGGCGAAGCGCAGCAGCTCGGGCGCCAGGTGGCAGCCGTCGGCAATCACTTCCGTGCTCATCTCCGGCTCGGCGAGCACGAACTCGGCCATGCTGCCGCGCATGGGCACGCCGAGGCGGGCACGCACGGAGGCCACGGAACTCATGGCGCACCAGAAATGATCGACATGGCGCATGCCGGCCTTGAAGGCGGCCTGCATCTCCGGCCAGCTGGCGTTGGAGTGACCGCAGGTGATCAGGCAGCGCTTGCGCCGGGCGGCCCGGTAGAAATCAAGCGCGCCCGGCAGCTCGGCGGCGCAGGTGGCGATGCGCACCAGGCGGTCGGCAAAGTAGCGGGCATACTCCTTGGCCGTCGGTTCGCGCCGGCCTTCGACACTGTGGCAGCCGACCTTGTCGGCGGCGAAGAACGGTCCGTACAGATGCACGCCGGCGATGCGCGCGCCATCGTCGGGCGACCAGGCCTTCTGCACCGCGGCACAGGCCCTGAGCATGGCGCGGATCTGCGCCGGTGAACCGGTCGTGGTGGTCGGAAACAGCGTCGTTGTGCCATGGCGGGCATGGGCGCGACAGGCGGTGCGCACCGCCTCGGCCGTGCCGTCCATGAAGTCGGCGCCGTTGCCGCCATGCACGTGCAGATCGACAAATCCCGGCGCGATCCAACCGCCGCGGACATCAATGACGGTGGCCTCCTTCGGCCAGCGCCGGCGGCTTTTGCCCACCCACTCAATGCGGCCGTCGCGGCAGAGCAGGGCGGCCTCATCAAGGCTGCGGTCGGGCAGGAGGGCGCGGCCGCCGGTGAGAACGAGCAGGGAGGACATGGGCATCAATAATCGCGGAAGGGACCTCGTGGTTCCGTGGCGTCCATGGCGGCGCGCCAGGCGGCGAACTTTTCCTGCAGCATCTGCAGCACCTCGGGTTTTTCCTTCGACAGGTCGCGAGTTTCGCCGAGGTCGCTGCGCAGGTCGTAGAGTCCCTTGCCCTTGGCGGAGTCGAGCCATTTCCAATGACCGACACGGGCGGCCTTGTCGCCACGCCGCTGCCAGAACATTTCGGTGCGCGGCGAAGGCTTGTCGCCACGCAGCACGGGCAGCATGTCGAAACCGTCGAGCGTCAGGTCCTGGGGGGCCTCGACACCGGCGGCGGCGAGCAGGGTGGGCAGAATTTCCAGCGAAGTGAGGAACTCGTCGGTGACACGGCCGGCCGGCACCTTGCCGGGCCAGACGAGGAGGAAGGGCACGCGCAGGCCGCCCTCCCACATCGTCGATTTCGCCCCGCGCAACGGTGCGTTGCCACCGTTGCCGCTGCCACCGTTGTCGGAGAGGAAGAGGAAGAGGGTGTTCGAGGTTTGGCCGGCCTGCTCGACCGCGTCCATGACCGCGCCGATCGCGTCATCCATGCAGGCCACGGCCCCATAATAACCCGCGAGCTTTTCGTCCTTCAGTTTGTCGCGGAAGCGCGCCTTGTAGTCTTCCGGGGCCTGCACGCCGGGTTTTTTGCCGCCGTTGTCCTCGGCCAGGGTCGAGGCGCCGTGCGGGGCGTTGAAGGGCAGGTAGAGGAAGAAGGGCTGCCTGCCGGCGTGCGCGTTGACGAAGCGCAGCGCCTCGCGCCGGAACACCTCGGTGACGTAGGTGCCCTTGTCCTCCTCGGTGCGCGCGTTGCCGCGGAACAGCGAGGGCACGCCGTAGCGCTCGTGGGTGTAATAATCGATGCCGTTGTTGCCGTGGCCGTAGAAGAAATCGAAACCGCGCTGCAGCGGCAGATAACGCTTCGCCTGGCCCATGTCCCACTTGCCGACGACGCCGTTGACGTAGCCGGCCGGCTTCAGCAGGTCGCCGAGCGTGCGCTCGCGCGGATCGAGGCCCAGGGTCATCTCCGGCGACACCGCGTACTCCTCAGCCGAGTAGCGGTGGCCGAAGTTGACCAGGTCGTTGCGCACCATGTCGTAGAGGCCATTGCGCTGCGGGTAGCGACCCGTCAGCAGGCTGCCGCGCGAGGGCGTGCAGGCCGGCCAGGTGACATAGAAGTGCGTCGCCCGCACCCCGGCCGCGGCGAGCTTGTCGAGGTTCGGCGTTTCGATCGGCTTCAGCCCCAGGCAGCCAAGGTCGGGCCAGCCCTGGTCATCGCTGATGAAAAGCACGATGTTGGGCGGAGCGGCCGTCAGCGCGGCGGCGGCGAACAGGCAAGTCAGGAGGCGCAGGAGCATGACCCCAGGAAACGACCGTGGAGGGTGGCACATTTCCCGGGAGTCGGCGGCATGGTGAAACCGTGGTCCGTCCTTGACGGAACCCCGGCATGCGGTCCGTTGTAGTCTCACCCAACCACCATGTCACGCCGCCCGCCCTCCGAAGCCTTCGAGAAGATTCCGACCCAGATTTTCCCCGATTCCGCCGCCGCCGCCAAGGCACTCGCGGCCGAGGTGCGGACGCTGATCGAGGCGCGCGCCGCCCAGGGCAAAAACGCCGTGCTCGGCATGGCCACGGGTTCGACGCCGGTGCCGTTTTACCGCGAGCTGATCCGCCTGCACAAGGAGGAGGGCCTGAGCTTCAAGAACGTCATCACCTTCAACCTCGACGAGTACTACGGCCTCGGCCCGGATCATCCGGAGAGCTACGCCTGCTTCATGCGCGAGCAGCTCTTCGATCACATCGACATCCCGAAGGCGAACATCCACATCCCAAGCGGCACGGTTCCGGGCGACCAGGTGTTTGCCCACTGCCGCGAGTACGAGGAGCACATGGAGGCCGCCGGCGGCATCGACCTGCAGATCCTCGGCATCGGCCGCACCGGTCACATCGGTTTCAACGAACCCGGCTCCAGCCGCGACTCGCTGACGCGGCGCATCACCCTCGACCGCGTCACCCGCCAGGACGCTGCCGCCGACTTCCGCGGCGAGGAAAACGTGCCGCACTTCGCCATCACCATGGGCGTCGGCACCATCCTGCGCGGCAAGAAGCTCGTGCTCATGGCCTGGGGCGAAAACAAGGCCGGCATGGTCGCCAAGGCCGTGGAGGGGCCGGTCACCGAGGCGATCTCCGCCTCGTTCCTGCAGGATCATCCGGACGCGCGTTTCTTCATCGACAGCGGGGCCTCGCGCGAACTGACCCGGGTCAAGCTGCCTTGGCTGGTGGGTCCGGTGGCCTGGACGCCGCGCGAGACGCGGCGCGCGGTCTGCTGGCAGGCCTTCCAGACCACGCGACCGGTGCTGAAGCTGACCGACGAGCACTACAACGAGCATGGCCTCAGTGATCTGCTCTCCGAGCAGGGGCCGGCCTACCAGCTCAACATCCGCATCTTCAACCAGCTTCAGCACACCATCACCGGCTGGCCGGGCGGCAAGCCCAACGAGGACGACACCTACCGTCCCGAACGCGCCAGCCCCTACCCGAAGCGCGTGCTGGTCTTCAGTCCCGAGCCGCAGGACGCCGTGGTGGCCATGGGCGCAACGCTTGAACGCCTGGTCGAACAGGGCCACGATGTCCGCTTCGTGGCGCTGACCAGCGGCAACCTGCGGGTGCCGGACAGCGAGGTCGACAAGTTCGCCAGCACCCTGCAGGAGTTGGCCGGGGTCGTTGAAGACGGTGCCGCCTGGGCGCGTCAGACCGCCTACGCCCGTGAGATCCTGCGTCTGCTGGAGGAAAAGGGCGAGTTCGGCGAGGACCCTCCGCTGATCCGCCAGTTGAAGTCGCTCGTCCTGCGCGGGGAACTGCGCGACGCCGCGCACGCCTGCAACCTGCCGAACGAGCAACTCACCTTCCTCGACCTGCCCTTCTACGAGCAGGGCCGCTACCGCCGCTTCCGCAGCACACAGGCCGATGTCGACCTCGTTGCCGCCCTGCTGCGCGAGGCGCGCCCGCACCAGATTTATGCCACCGGTGATGCCGCCGACCCGAGCAGTGTCGCCGGCATTGGCTTTCGTGTTTTGCAGGCCGCGCTCAAGGCCTGCGCCGGCGAGGAATGGGCCGGCACCTGCAGCCTGTGGTTGTACCGAGGCAAGGAGAAGGCGCTGGAGCCGCACGAGATCGACATGGCCGTGCCGCTCAGCCCGATGCAGCTTGAACGCAAGGCGCGCGCTTTGTCGCGTTACGGCTCGCTGTCGACGCTCGAACTCGCCGCACCGGAGACGAACCGCGAGAACGCCCGTGCCTACGACGCCCTCGGCCTCGCCGAGTACGAGGCGATCGAGTGCTTCCAGCGCTGGGGCCGCGCCGGCTGAGGTGACCTCCCTGTCCGGCTTGGGCGCCAGGCCCTGCCGGGCAGGCGCGCGTCCACGCCCCCCCCGAGCGACCTCAGGCCGTGGGCCGCACGGCCACGACCTCAATTTCGTACTTCAAGGTCGGCGGCAGGCAGTTGGTGATCGTCGTGCGCGCCGGATAGGGGGCCGCGAAGGTTTCGCGGTAGAGGCGGTTGAATTCCGCCAGGTCAGCGGCGTCGCGCACGTAGTTGCGCGTCTGCACGACGTGCTCCAGGCCGCAGCCGGCGGCGGCCAGGACCTTGCGGATGTTGTCGAGGCTGCGCCGGAATTCGCCCTCGAAGCTGTCCTGAACGATCTGTCCCTGGGCATCCACCGAGGCCTGGCCGGAGACGAAGACGAGGTCGCCGACCACCACGCAGGGGCTGAACGGCAGGTGCGAGGTCGGCGTGTCGGGCAGCTGGGGGTGGGAGACGCGGGGCATGGCGACGACCTTGGCCCGCGCGGCCGCGGGGTCAAGCCGCACGGTCTCAGGCGATCAGTTCGGGGATGGGGCGGCCGTGATCGACAATCGGTGTCGGTCGGCCATTGAAGTCCTTGATGGTGATCTTCGCCGCGTCGATGCCGAGGTGGTGGTAGATCGTCGACAGGAAATCGCCGGGGCCGCAGGGGCGTTCGGTGACGTCCTCGCCGCGCTTGTCGGTGGCGCCGATGACGCGACCGGTCTGGATGCCGCCGCCGGCCCAAATGTTGGAGAAGGCGCGCGGCCAGTGGTCGCGGCCCGGCTGCAGGGTGCCGGCGGCCGCGCTGGCGTTGCCGGCGCCGGTGCTGCGATCGAAACTGATCTTCGGCGTGCGACCGAACTCGCCGGTGACGACGACGAGCACGCGCTTGGAGAGACCGCGCGCGTAAATGTCCTCGATGAGGGCGGCGACGGCGCGGTCATAGTTCGGCATGCGGAAGCGCAGGGCTTCGAACTGGTGATGGTTGACCGCGTGATCGTCCCAGTTGTTGACGCGGCCGCAGAGCGGACCGTTGAGGCTGCTGGTGACGATTTCGACGCCGGCCTCGACGAGGCGGCGGGCGAGCAGCAACTGCTGGCCCCAGCGGTTGCGGCCGTAGCGGTCGCGGGTGGCGGCGTCCTCCTTGCCGAGGTCGAAGGCGTCGCGGGTGCGAGGATTCGTCAGCAGGGTGGCGGCCTGCGCCTCAAAGCTGTCGAGGGCGCCCAGCTCGCCCTCGCGGTCAAAGGCGCGCTCCATGCGGTCGAGGCTCTTGCGCAGCGCCAGGCGCTCGCTCAGGCGGCGTGTCTCGGCCTCATCGGCGAGGCCGATGTTGGGCACCTGGAAGTTCGGCCGGCTCGGGTCATCGCTGACGGCGAAGGGCGCGTAGGCATCGCCGAGGTAGGCCGGGCTGGAATACTCCGGCGAGGCGGGCGGCACGCCGATGTAGTTCGGCAGCGGATTGGCGCGGCCACCGGCGCGTTCGCGCAGGTAGTGCGCCACCGACATCCAGTCGGGCAGGCGCGGCTTTGGCTTGTCGCGCGTGTCGGGGTCGCCGGAGAACATCTGCATGGTGCCGGCCGGATGGCCGCCGGCGGTCTGATGCATCGAGCGCAGGACGGTGAACTTGTCGGCGATGCGCGCCTGCAGCGGCATGAGCTCGGTGAAGTGCAGCCCCGGCACCTTGGTGGGGATGGTCTTGAACGGGCCGCGGTACTCGCTGCCGATGTCGGGCTTGGGATCGTAGGAATCGATGTGGGAGAGGCCGCCGGGCAGCCAGACCATGATGATCGCGGTGCGTTCGCTGGCCGGCTTCAGGGCGTTTTCCGCGCGCAGGCGCATGAGGCCGGGCAGGCCGAGCGAGGCGAAGCCGGTGAGCCCGATCTTCATGAAGGCGCGGCGCGAGGCGAGCGGGCCGGCGCAGCGGACGAGCGGGGAGGCAGAGGGCTTGGACATGCGGCAAACCTACGGTCGTGCAGGGGCGGCTTTATCGGCGGGCGCAAAGACCGCGAGTTCCTTGCCGTCGCGGCCGTCCCAGACGCGCAGGCGGCTGTCCTCGCCGCCGGCCACCAGCACGGCAGCATCGGCGCTGCCGGCGGCGGCCTGCTGGAAGTCAGGCAGGCCGGCCAGGGCACGCACTTCCGCGCCTTCATCGGTGACGATGCGCACGCGGTTGTCGCCCGCCGAGGTGAGGATGCGGTTGCCGGCGCCGAGGAACTGCAGCGAAGTCAGTTCCTTGGTCCACCCTTCGATCTTTTTTTTGCGCTCGCCGGCGAGCAGGTCCCAGACCAGCACCACGCCGTCGGCCCCGGCGCTGGCGAGCACCCGGCCGTCGGCGCGGAAGCCGAGACCGGCGACGTAATGGGTGTGGCCTTCAAAAACGCGCAGGATCTTGCCGTCCGCGAGCTGGCTGACCTTGGCGATCTTGTCGGCCGCACCGGTGGCAAGCTGCCTGCCATCGGGCGAAAACGCGAGGCTGAGCACGGCGTCGTCATGGTGGTCCTTCCAGGTCTTCTGCAGCTTGCCGGTGGCGGCTTCGAACAGGTGAACGTCGCCGCCGCGCGAGAGTTCGCCGCCGCCGGTGGCAAGCTGCTTGCCGTCGGGACTGAAGGCGAGGGCGTTGACGCGGTCGACGAAGAGATCCGGTGCCGCCGCGCCGCCAAGCGTGCGTTCCAGGATCGCGCGCGGTGTGCCGCCGGTGTGCAACCGGCGTACCGCCTGAAAGGAGCCGTCGGCGCCCGCCTGCAATTCGAGGCCGCCGCTGGCGCCGGCTTCCTCGAGCAGGCGCCCACTGGCCGCGGCCCAGACGCGCAGACGGCCGTCGGCCATCAGCGCGGCGAGGCGCCGGCCATCGGGCGAGAAGGCGACCACCGCGGGCGCGGCACCGGCCGGCGCCTTGGCGAGGGCGGCGAGCGCGGTGGTGGCGTCGGTCTGCGCCTTTTTCGCAGCCTCGGCGGCGGCGCGCGCGGCGGTGAGGCGCTTGGCGTTGTCGGCCTGGGTTGCGGTGATGCGTTGCACCTCCTCCTCGGCGTCGCGCTTGTTGCTTTCGGCGGCGGCGACCGCGGCGCGGGCGGAGTTGGCCTGGGTCTCGGCGGTGAGGCGCTTGTCCTCCAGGTCCTTGAGCGCCTTCAGTCGCGCCGGATCGGCGCGTGCTGCGGGGGGCTCGGCGGCGAGCTTGGCTTCGGCTTCGGTCAGCGCTTTCGTCGCGGCTTCCAGCGCAGCCACGGCGGGCGGCACGGCTTTCTGCTTTTCCGGCACCGCGCGGGTCATGGCAGTGATGGCTTCCTTCGCCTTCTTGAGCAGTTCGGCCAGCGCCTTGTCCTGGGCCTCGATGCGGGTGATCTCGGCTTTCTGAAAGGCTTCCTCCAGGCCCTGCCGGCCTGCGGTCCAGTCCAGCTCGGCGGCGCGTTGCTGCGCTTCCAGACTGCCGCGCAGTTCCAGCACGACCTTGCCCGTGGCGCGGTCCCAGATGCGCACGACGCCGTCGCTGCAGCCGCTGGCGAGCTGCTTGCCGTCGGGCGACAGCGCCGCATGGCCGGCGGGTGTGACCTTGGCGGCGGCGGCGAGCGGCTGCACAAGTTTCGGATCCGCCGGAGCAACGGCCTTGGCGGCGGCCGGGGCGGCGCGGTCGAGGCGCCAGACTTTCACCTCGCGGAAGCTGCCACTGGCCAGGCGGGTGCCGTCGGGGCTGAAGGCAAGCGATTGTACCAGCGCGCGATGGGCGCCGGCACCGGCGAGGGCGGGATCGGTGAGTTCGGCGGCCAGCTCGCGGGTGGCGAGGTCGTAAACGAACAGGCGGTTGCCGCGGCCGCAGGCGGCGAAGCGGCCATCGCGGGTGAGGGCGACCGCATAGATCGGCTGCACGCCGGCGGCCGGCGCCTGCCAGGCAACCTGGCGTTCCTCGCGCTTGGTGGCCTTGGCGCCCTGGTCGATCCAGCGCGTCAGCAGGGCGATTTCCTCATCGCTCAGCTTCACCGCGCCGGACTTGTTGTTGACCGGTGGCATCTCGTAGTCCTGCTCGTGGCGGGAGGCGATGACGACCAGGCTGTCGGCGCCCTTGCCGGGGATCAGCGCCGTGCCGGATTCGCCGCCCTGGCGCATCAACTCCGGCGTCTCCATGTTCAGGTCGGCCTTGGTCGTCGTCTTGTTGTGACAGACGATGCAGTTCGCCTTCAGGAAGGGGAAGACGTCGCGGTAGAATTCGAGTTCGGCCGCGGCGGCGGGCGCGGCGAGCGAGAGGGCGAGGAACGCGTGTCGGAACATGGGCAGGCGACAACTACGCGCCGTCGCGGCCCTGCTGTTCAGGGTTTCGGCGGTGCCAGGCGCTTGGCGAGGCGGATCAGGTCCTCCTCGCTGATGTCGACGAAGGAATCGAGGTCGCGCACGGCGGCCAGAACCTCTTCATGGCTGGGCGGATCGAAGGCGCGCGGGGCGGAGCGCACGGCTGGGCGGCTGAGGATGGCCGGGTAGCGCCGCCAGGGGAAGGCGAAGTTGATCGCCACGGCGAGCGCCACCATCACGGCGGCGTTGGCGAGCACGGGGGCGAAGGCGAAGCGGTAGCCGAGTTCGTGCACGGCATCGCCGCCGAGTACGGCGGTGAGGGCGGTGGCGCCGCCGGGCGGATGGATGCACTTCAACAGTTCCATGACCAGGATGGCGAGACCGACCGCGGCCGCGGCGGCGAGGGCCGGTTCGGCGAGGTGGCGGGCGCAGGCGACGCCGATCAGGGCGGGCAGCACGTGGCCGGCGAGCACCGGCCAGGGCTGCGAGAGCGGGCCGTGCGGCACGGCGAAGAGCAGCACGGCGCTGGCTCCCATGGAGGCGACCAAGGCCGCTGCCTGCGGGCCGGGCAGGCAGCAGGAAGAGATCTGGAAGAGCAGGTAAAGGGCGAGGCCGCCGCCGAGGGCGGCGACGAGGCGTTCCTTGAGGCTGACTTCGATGAGTTCGAAGCCGAGCCACTGGCGCAGGCTGGGGCGGGACATGGCGGTTGGCCGCGCCGGCGCCGGCGCGGGCCAAGGTCATGGGCGTCTTTGCCGGCCTGCGCAAGCCGGAAAATGCCTCACTTCGCCGCAGTCGCCGGCGTGGCGGCGCGGACGCGCAGACGGATCGGCTGGGAGACGAGGATGTCGACCGTGTCCTTGGGTTCGGCGGCGCTGGACAAGGCCTTCATGCGGCTGGTGGCGGCGGCCATGGCGGCCTCGGCCTGCTTCTGCTTTTCCGCCGCGGTCTTGGCGGCGGCGGCATCGGTGGCGGCGAGTTGCTGAGCCGCGGCGGCGGCGGCGGCGAGACGTTCCTCGGCCTTTTTCTGCTCGGCCTCGGCCAGCGGCAGGGCGGCGGGGTTGTAGCGGTACTTGCTGACGGCGCTGCCGTAGAGGGCCAGCGTGTGTTCGCCCGGCGGGGTTTTCAAGGCGGCGAGATCGAGCACCAACTCGGCGCTTTTCGCCTGGATCGGGATCTCGAGTTCCTTGAGCGTCGTGAAGCCATCGCCCTGGGCCTTGAGTTTGATCGTCGCGCCGGTGAACTCGTTGCGCCAGGTGAGGCGCAGCGGGATTTTCAGGGTCGCTCCGGCCTCGGCCTCATGGACCTTGTCCTCCGCCAGCGTCACCGACAGCGGGGCCTCTTCGGAATCGGTGACCGAGACCGGGAAGTCGGCGAGCAGTCGCGGCGCGGGGATCTCCTGCTTGGCATCCTTGACCGGCCATTCCATGCTGGCGACGCGGCAGGGCCGGACAACTTCGGTGCCGTCGATCCGCGTGCGGCCGCGCAGCTGGGCGACCGAGAAGCCGCGCGGGGCGTCGGCGCTGGCGGTGAGCACGACATGGCCGACCGACTTGCCCTTGGCGATGCGCAGGCCGGTGGCCTGCACGCCGGTCGGCAGGTTTTCCGCCTCGATCTCAATCGGGCCGTCAAAGCCGTCGCGGCGCTGCACCACGACCTCAAACAGGCGGGCGTCGCCGCGGCGCAGGGCGGCCGGTTTGGACAGCGCGGCGCGGTCGCCGTTGCGCAGGGTCATGTGCACGGCCCAGGCGGCGAGCGAGAAGTCGGGCGCGGCGCGCCGGACGATGAGGCGATAGACGTTGCCGGGCTCGTTGCGCGTGCCGCCGAAGAGATCACGCACCTGCAGGCGGTAGGTGCCGTCCTCCTTGACCTCAAACGGGCCATTCACATCCGGTGAGCCGGCGTTGTAGGGCGGGCCGTCGTAGGAGTAGCCGTTGCTCGACACCTTCATCGGCGGGGCGATGTCATACAGCTCGGCGATGTCGGTCAGCTTTTCGCCGTCGGCGGTTTTTTCGACGCGCTGTACAAGCACGAAGGGGTCGGTGTTGAGGCCGAGGCGTTCGGAGGCGACCTCGACCCACCAGACCTCGCCCTTCTTGGCAGTGAACTCGTAGGTGTCGACATCGGCGGCCGGGAAGAAGCGGCCGGAGAGGTCGCAGGGCAGGGTGATTTTCTGGGCTTCGCTGGCTTGGTTGTTGGGTTCGGTCTCGCTCAGCGCGGCGGTGGCCGACAGGCCGGCGGGCGGCCAGGACATGGCGCTGACGGTCTGCGTGCGCGCCTGCACCGGCGGCGGTCCCTCAGCGGCGGCCTCCTGCAGGGCGAGCCGGTAGAAGTGGCGTTCGCCGCCTTGGTAGGTGAGGTCGTGGACCTTGATGACATAACTGCCGTCGGCCGGCGGCGTGAAATCGAGCGGGCCGCCGGTGCGGTTGACCTTGAGGTCGCGGCCCTCGGCATCGGCCAGGGCCAGCACGGGGGTGAGACGGGAGTCGAGACCCACCGCGGCGCAGTCGATGATGACCCGGTGGTCCTTGACGGCCTGGAAGCGGTAGAAATCGACCGCGCGGCGAGTCATCGTCGCGTTGCAGACCGAGCCAATTGGCAGTTCAAGCGCGGTTTCAATGC
>CANNUR010000040.1 GCA_947523045.1 uncultured Prosthecobacter sp. | reverse complement strand
GCCCGCCCCGCCCTGCGCACCCAGGAGGCCCAGGTGTTTTACGTGCTGGCCGAATCCGATCCGGACAGCAGCGTGCGCGAGGCGGCACTGGACGCCCTGATCTCCACCAGCACCAACGTGGTGCGCAGCGCCTGCGAAAGGCTGTTCAAGCTGTATCCCAAACTCAGCACGGAACAGCGCCGACGCGTTCTGCTGCCCCTCTCCGGCCAAGCCGAGGGAGGAGCGGCATTTCTGGTGGCGGCCATTCTGGACAAGACCGTGCCTGCGAATGATCTCGACTTTGCCATTCTGGAACGCCTCGCCACCGTGCTCGGCGATGATCCCACCCTGGAAAAGCTCCAGCAGCAACTCGGCGGCGTCTTCCGCGAAGTCTTGCTGCTCGACGGCCAGGACAGCGCCTGGGTAGACTCGAACATCACCCTCGACGGCCCCTTCACGGTCGAGGCCTGGGTGCGGCTGGCGCCCGGCATCGGCAATGAGGATTGCCTGCTTGGCGTGCCCAACGGCCTGCAGCTGAACTTCTTTGGTGGCAAGTTCCGCGTCTACGCCGGCCCCGAACTGCACGACGTCTGCGTCGCCAACAAGCCGATGACACCCGACCTGTGGACCCACCTCGCGGTCACCCGCGATGCGAAGGGCCAGATCCGCCTCTACCAAAACGGCGAACTCGACGCCGAAGGTACCCGGCCCGCACCCGCCACTTGGCACAACTGCCGCATTGGCTGGAGCGGTCCCGCCAAGGGCACCGAAGGCGCGATCATGGAATTCCGGGTGCTGCACCGGGCCAAAACCGCCGCCGAGATCCGCAGTGGCTTTGATCGGACGGATCCGACCGATCGCACGGCTCTGAGCGATCCCAAAAAACTCGGCCAGGGCGCCCGCTACGCCAAGACGATCGACACCCCGCCGCTGCTCACCGAGGAACAGGCCACGGCGCTCGACGCCAAGTTCCAAAAGTACACGGCCCTGGCGGCCAAGGGCAACCCGCAGGCCGGTCAGCCGCTGGCCGCACTCTGCACCGCCTGCCATCAGATTGGCAACTCCGGTGGCCAGATCGGCCCGAACCTGAGCGGTGCCGGCGCCATGGGGCTGGAGGCCGTGCTGCGCAACCTGCTGACCCCGAACGCCGCCATGGAACCCGGCTACCGCATCTACCGCGTCGAGTTGACCAACGGCGATCTCGTCGATGCCTTCTACATCAGCGAGGACAAGGACGCCGTTGTCGTGCGCCAGGCCGGCCTGCCGGATCGCCGAATCGCCAGGGCCGAGATTCGCAGCCGCAGGTTCATCCGTCGCTCGTTGATGCCCGAGGGCCTGCTCGAGGCCCTGCCCGACCAGGGCGCGGCCGACCTGCTAGCCTACCTGATGACGCTCAAGTGACCGACTGGCATTGCGTCTTGCCGGCGCGCGGCCCAACCGGTACGCTTGCGGGGAAATTCCACCTCTCCCCGCCATGTCTCCCTATCTCGCCGAGTTCCTCGGCACCCTGCTCCTGATCCTGCTCGGCGACGGTGTCGTCGCCAACGTCGTGCTCGGCAAAACCAAGGGCCACAACGGCGGCTGGATCGTCATCACCGCCGGCTGGGGCATGGCAGTCGCCGTCGCGGTCTACTGCACGGCTGCCGTCAGCGGCGCCCACCTCAACCCAGCGGTCACCCTCGGCCTCGCCGCGATTGGCAACTTCGACTCCGCCCTGGTGCCCGGCTACCTCGCCGCCCAGTTCGCCGGCGCCTTTGCCGGCGCGGTGCTGGTCTGGCTGGCCTACCTGCCCCACTGGAAGGAAACCCCGGCACCCGGCGACCAACTCGCCGTCTTCAGCACCGGCCCCGCCATCCGTCACGCGCCCGCCAACCTGATCTGCGAAATCCTCGGCAGCGCCGTGCTCGTGCTCGGCGTGCTCGCCATCCTGTCGCCCGCCAACCTGCAGCCCGACTCGGGCTTCGACACCGGTTTCGGCCCGGCCCTGGTCGGTCTGCTGGTCGGCTCGATCGGCCTCTCCCTCGGCGGTCCGACTGGCTACGCCATCAATCCGGCGCGCGACCTCGGTCCGCGCCTCGCCCACGCCCTGCTGCCCATCCCCGGCAAGGGCGGCAGCGACTGGGCCTACGCGTGGATCCCGGTCGTCGGTCCCGCGCTCGGCGGCGTCCTGGGCGCCTTCGTGTTTCGTGCGTTCTGGCCGGCCGCCTGACGCATTTCTGTTTGCATCCACCCGGCTCCTGTCCTATCGCAGCGGTCGATGGAAACGACCCCCAAGTCAGTCCTGACCGACCTCCAGGCGTTCGACGTGGCGAGCCTTAAAGGCCGCCTGAGCGAGCTCCGGAGGTATCTTTGACCTCCCCAGCCTGACTGAGGAGCTGTCCGCGTTGGAACACAAGATGACCGACACCGGGTTCTGGGATGACCAGAACGCCGCGAAGAAGGTCATTGACCGTGCCAACGTCATCAAACGCCAGATCACGCCGCTCGGCGAACTCGAGGCCCGCGTGGAGGAATTCCCCGTGCTCATCGAACTGGCCCGCGAGCAGGGTGACACCGCCAGCATGATTGAGGTGCAGAAGGAGTACGACTCCCTGGACCGCGACATCGGCTCCTACGAGCTCGACCTGCTGCTGTCCGGTCCCTTCGACCGCGGCAGCGCCTTCATGACCATTCACTCCGGCGCCGGCGGCACCGAGGCCTGCGACTGGGCCGACATGCTCATGCGCATGTACGTGCGCTGGTGCGAGCGCAAGGGTTACAAGGTCCAGATCATCGACCACCAGGAGGGCGATGAGGTCGGCACCCGCTCTGCCACGCTGGAAATCCAGGGCGAAAACGCCTTCGGCTTCCTCAAGAACGAACGCGGCGTGCATCGCCTCGTGCGCATCTCCCCCTTCGACGCCGCCAAGAAGCGCCACACCTCCTTCGCCTCCATCGACGTCACCCCCGACAACGAGGAGGAGATCAACATCCAGATTCGCGACGAGGACCTGAAGGTCGACACCTACCGCTCCGGCGGCAAGGGCGGCCAGAACGTCAACAAGGTCGAAACCGCCGTGCGCATCACCCACATCCCGAGCGGGGTCATCGTCGCCTGCCAGATCGAGCGCAGCCAGCCCAAGAACCGGGCCAAGGCGCTCGCCATGCTCAAGGCCAAGCTGTACCAGATCGAGGAAGACAAGCGCACCGCCGAGGTCGCCCGCCAGTACGGCGAAAAGACCGACATCGGCTGGGGCAGCCAGATCCGCAGCTACGTCTTCCAGCCCTACCAGATGGTCAAGGACCTGCGCACCGGCGAAAAGACCAGCGACATCTCGGGCGTCATGGACGGCGATCTCGACGCCTTCATGGACGCCAAGCTGCGCGGCAAAAAGGCCGGCGCCGACGACAGCGACGACGAGGTCTGATTTTGGGGCGCGCACCGCGCCCTGGACGGCGACACTTCTGCGCCGCTTTCGCCCACCCGCACGCCTTCCACCGCGAAGGTTTCAGGCGGCTGACACCTCCCAAGCCGCGCCACCAAGGGCGGCTGCGGGTAAGAAATGCAGTCCCGTGGAGGGTCTCACGCAAAGCCGCCAAGACGCCAAGAATATCCCCGTCTCCACCTGTCTTCGCGCCTCTGCGCCTTGGCGTGAGTTTCATCCGGGCGCAGGTGAGCGATCCGCAAGTGAGGTCGCCGCCAGCCTCGGGCGCCCCTCATCGTCGACTCCCCGAGGGCGGGATGCCCCGCTCCGGACTCACTTCCACAGCTTGCCCGCCTTTTTCCACTCCTCGACCAGGGCGCGAAAGGCGCGGGCGGCGGGCGGATCCTCGGCGGGGTTCCAGGCCAGGACGAGCGGCACGGTGCGCTCGGGCTCCAGAGCCACAAAGCGCAGGCTCGCCGGCATGGCGGCAGCGGCGACGCTGTCGGTCGCCAGGCCGGCACCGGCGCCGGCCTCGACATAACTGAGCACCGTGCCCATCAGGCTCGGGCTGTGGGCGATCTGCGGCGTGAAGCCCGCCTCGCGGCAGGCCGCCAAAATCTCGTCGTGCAGCCCCACGCCCTCGCGCCGGGCCAGCACGATGAGCGGTTCATCGGCCAGCGCCTGCCAGGGCGCGGTCTTCTTCGCGGCGAGCGGATGATCCCTGGGCACCACCACGCCGAGCGGTTCGGCGCGCAGCGGCAGGGTCGCCAGCACCCGCTCGCCCTGCCCCGGCAGCGGCCGGGTGATGGCGGCGGCGAGCCGTCCCTTGGCGACCATTTCCCAGACCCGTTCGGGCGTGCGTTCCTCGAGATGCAGCGACACCTTCGGGTAGAGGCGGCGATACTCGGCGAGCAGGCGCCCCAAAAACGCCTGGGTCGGCGGGCCGATGTACCCGAGGCGCAGCTCCCCTTCCTCGCCCTTGGCGGCGCGGCGCACCCGGCGCAGGGATTCCTCGAGCCGCTCAAAAATGACCCCGGTCTCATGCAGCAGCACCTCGCCCGCGGGTGTCAGCGCCAGGGTCCGGCGGTCGCGCTCGATCAAGCGCGCGCCGAGTTCCTGCTCGAGTTCCTGGACCGCGCGCGACAGCGCCGGCTGGGCGATGTGCAGGCGCCGGGCCGCGCGCGAGAAATTCATCTCCTCGGCCACCGCCTGGAAGTAGCGCAGATGTCGCAGGTCCATGGCCTCAGTTAAGCGCGGCCGGTCCGGCGCGGCAAGCGCCGCTCACTGCGGCTTGAAGATGAAGTACACCGCGCCCATCAGGCAGAGCCCGGCCCAGAGGTAGTTCCAGGTCAGCGGCGCCTTCATGTAGAACACGGCGAAGGGCACAAACACGGTGAGGGTCACCACCTCCTGGAGGATTTTCAGCTGCGGCAGGGTGAAGGCGCCATAGCCGATGCGATTGGCCGGCACCTGGAAGCAGTATTCGAAAAAGGCCAGCCCCCAGCTCGCCAGGATGGCGAGGACGAGGGGCTTGGAGCGCAGATCGCGGAGGTGTGCATACCAGGCGAAGGTCATGAACACATTCGACAGCAGCAGCAGCAGGACCGTCTTGGCGGGAATCATGGGAGGTGGGCGGCGATCATGCCGCAGGCGCGCCGCGGTGCCAGAGCTATTCCTGGCCAAAGCGCAAAATCCGGCTTGGGTGGGCCGACACCCGCATGTCCTGGTCCTCACGCGAAGAAGCCGAAGAAGCGCGCGCACGTCTCGCCCGCGAGATCGCACGCCGCCGCGCCCAGGGCGAGCCACTGACCGCTTTGACCGCCCCCAAGTCGGGCCACCTCTGCACGCAGTTCTGGGGCCGCGCCTGGTGCCGATATCTCCAGGACATGACCGCCTACGAGGGCCGGCTCGCCCCCGGTCGCACCTGCCTGCGCCAGGGCCGGGTGTATGACCTGACGATTCACCCCGGCGAGGTGCGAGCCGTCGTGGCCGACCACACCCTGCACACGACCCGCCTGCGCATCCTCCCCCTGGAAGCCGAGACCTGGAGCCGCCTGCAGCAGGCCGCCGCCGCTTCCGGGCCGTCCCTGCTCGACCTGCTCAGCGGTCGCCTGGGCGAGGACCTGCTGCGCCTGCTGTGCGATCCCGACGCCGGCCTGTTCCCGCGGGCCGACGAGATCCGCTTCGATTGCGACTGCACCGACGATGCCGAACCCTGCAAGCACGCCGCCGCGGTTTTTTACGGGGTCGGCCTCAAACTTGACGCCCATCCCGAGGCGCTTTTTTTGCTGCGCGGTGCCGATCCCGCCCAACTGCTGACCGAGGCGGGTCGTGCCGCCAGCGCCAATCTTGACGCGCAGGCCGGCGACCTCGCCGCCCAGGATCTGGGTGCCTTGTTCGGCATCGATCTCGAAGCCGGACAGGCACCGAGGACCTGAGAGACCGAGGCTGCCTGACAGGGCCGAGCAGGGTCGGCGCAGTTTGTGCTCGATTCGGAGCACGGCTTGTCGCAACTTACGCCTCCGATGCCCGAGGAAAACCCAGATGAATTGAGCCGGCTGCCCACCGCCGCCGACGGGCTTTCCCCCAAGCAGCAGCTCTGGCAGGCCCAGCAGGGCAAGGCGCGCACCCGCATCGGGCCGGCCTCGCGCCCGCCGGCGGAAGCTCCGGCAGCACCGCTGTCCGAGGAGTGGCGCGAGCTCTTTGAACAAGCGGCGCCACCCGCCCCGCCCCAGGCACCGCCGCCACCTCCGCAGGCACCGCGTCGCACCGTGGTCGGTCGCCGCGCGCCGCCGCCGGAAGCGGTACCGGAACCGCCCCAGGACCCGGAACCCGCAGCACCCGCAGCACCGCGCCGCACGGTCATTGGTCGCCGCGCCGCGCCCACCCCGGAACCGGCGCCGGAAACCGCCCCGGAATCGCCACCCGCGGCCATGCCCGCGCCAGCTCCCGAGGCCCCGGGTACCCACAACGCCTTAGAGACCTCTGAAGCATCTGACCCGTCAGACAAGGCTGCCCCATCCGACGAGTCCGACGAGTCCGACGAGTCCGACGAGTCCGACGAGTCCGACAAGTCCGACAAGTCCGACAAAGCTGACCACCCTGACAAGTCCACCCCACCTGACAAAGCGGACCCGGCGGCCTCCACCTCACCGGCGGCACAGCTTTGGCGTCGATACTGGGAGCGCTGGGGCGGCCGCGGCCTGGCGACCAGCCTTGCCGTGCATGCCGTGCTGCTGCTGAGCGCCGCCTGGATCGTCGTCAATCAGGTCGCCAGTGAGCAGGTCGACTTCCTCTCAGGTGGCGGCACCACCCAGGGGGCGCAGGCCTCGCAGGAACTGCAGCACCGCGTGCAGCAGAAGAAAAACCCCTGGCTGAAAAAACCGGTGCCGATGCGCAAGCTCGGCGTCGCCAACGCGCTCTCCGATCTGGTCCTGCCGGATGATGCGCCCGATCTCATGGAACTGCCGCAGGCCAGCAGCCTGCTCGACGGCGGCCGCATCGGCGGCGGCATGGGGCTGGCCGGCGCCGGCGGCGGTTTCGGTCGCGGCATGGGATTGGGCGGGCGCGACGGCATCACCTTCCAGCCCTTCTCGCTGTTCGGCATGCAGATCAAGGCGCGCCGTCTGGCGGTCGTGCTGGACGTCTCAGGCTCGATGGCACCGCATCTGCCGCGCGTGCTCACCGAGGTGGACAAGGTGGCCAAGGGCAGCGTGGTCGTGCTCTACTACGGCTGCGGTTTGGACAGCCCGCCGCCGCGCGGGCTGGAGGGCGACGCCGTCTTCCCCACCTCGCGCGAGGATTTTGAGAAGTTCTGGCGGCTCGACGGCGGCAGCTACGACGCCGTGCGCAAGTTCCGCATCGACCGCAAGGACGCCATTCCCAATGAGGAGGTCTTCCGCGTGCTGTCGCGCCGGCCGCAGACCTACTACATCCACAACGTCGGCACCTCCTATGCCTGGCTGGCCCTGCTCTGCGACCAGGTGCGCACGGCCGACGCCCTGTATTGGTTTGCCGACTTCCAGGACCGGGTCGATTTCGGCCAGATCGGCATCGTCCGGGAGAACCTGCTGGCCCGCAAGCAGCGACTCTACATGCACGCCTACTTCCGCGGCATGTCCTTCGACCAGATCAAGACCCAGCTTGTTGAGAAGACCGGTGGCGACTGGCGGCTCGACGAGTGAAGCCTCAGCGGATGAGGCCCCAGTGCGAGGTCAGCGGCCAGTAGCAGAACAGCGCCGGTCCCACCAGATTGCGCTCGGGCACCGGGCCCCAGGCGCGTGAATCGCTGCTGTTGTAGCTGTTGTCGCCCATGGCAAAGTACTCTTCCTCGCCCAGCTCGATGCGGTCGATGCGACCGCCGACCACACGCGGGTCGGAATAGCCGCGATAGCCCTCGACCGGCGCCTCGTAGGTGCCCTGCATGACCTTGCGGAAGCCGGGCTCGGTCGCCTTGGCGCCATTGATCCAGAGCTCGGGCGCCTTCACCTCCAGGCGGTCGCCGGGCACGCCGGCGAGGCGCTTGATGTAGTGCTGCGAGCCCTGTTCCACGGGCACGCGGATGCCGCTGACATGCTTGGTGGTGAAGACAAAGACCTCGCCGCGCACCGGCGTGCGGAAGTGGTAGGAGAACTTGTCGACCAGCACGTGGTCGCCATTGCGCACGACCCCGCTGGCAAGCAACTGCCCCTCCTTGATGTGCTCGCCGCCGCGCAGGCCGTACACCATGCGCCGGTCGGGGGTGTCATCGGTGACATTGACCGGTTTGGCGTTGATGTGCGCCCAGAGCTGCAGTTCGTCGAGCAACTGCCGCTGCGGCGCGTTGATGCGGATTGTGTGGCCGTCGCGGAAGTGCAGCTTGCAGTACGGCATGAAAATCAGGAAACGATGCTCGGTGAGCGGCTCGGCGTCGCGCAGGTACCCCGTGTGATCGGAGACCACGTGGATGTGCCGGGTGCTCGTGAACTGCGAGACCAGCCAGCCAAGCGGCCCCGGGCGCGGATCCTCGGCGGTGGCGCGGGCGGTGATGCCATTGAGGGTCGGCTGCATCGAACCGGTCGGGATCTGGAAGGGCTGGGCGATGTAGGCGCGGATGCCGAGGGCGATGACAATGGCGACGAAGAACACCTCGATGTTCTCGGCGAACTCGCTCTGCGGCGGCTGCGGCAGGGCGGCCCCGCAGACGCGGTTGATCACCTCGTTGAGTTCCTTCAACCGGGCGCGGTCGCGCCGGCGCATGGCGTCCTCCAGCGAGCGGCGCAGATCGCAGATCTCTTCCAGCTTGTCCGCGGCGAGCAGGTCGCGCTTGTAATCGATGAAGCGGGTCACTCCCTTGTGGAGCTGTTTGGCGTGCTTCAGGTAGCGGGGGGTGAGGAGGAACATGCTCGCGGATGGTCGGGGTCTTCGGCGCCGCGTCAAGCGCGACCTGCCGGCTCGGCCCGGCGCACGACGCTCTCAAGTTGTCCGGCAGCCAGGCGGGTGATGACGACCTCCCCCTCGGCCACCTCGGTGGCATCCTTGAGCACCCGGCCGTTGGCATCGGTCGTGTAGGAAAACCCGCGCGCCAGCACCGACTGCGGCCCGAGGTTGCGCAGCAGGTCCAGACGCGCCGTCAGGCGGTCGCCCAGCCGCGCCAGCCGCACCTCCGCCGCCTGGCGCAGGCGGGCCGCGCCAACCTCCACGCGATGGCCGGCCTCGGCGAGCACCACCTGCGGATGCCGCTGGGCCAGCACCTGCCGGCTTTCCGCCAGCCGGTCGGCCAGCCCCTGCAAGCGTTCGCGCACGGCCGCCTCCAAAGTGGCGGCCATCTCATCGGCCTGCTGCTCGGCCTGCTGGAGCTGTCGCTCCGGTCCGCGCTCCAGCGCGCCCTTGGCCAGGAGTTCGAGGATGCGTCGGTCCTGCTCCAGCCGCGCCTCGACCCGCCCCTGCAGGCGCCGCTGCGCGGCCTCGAAGTGCCGGCGCAGTTCGGCGCCATCGGGCGCCAGCAGCTCAGCCGCCGCACTCGGGGTCGGCGCGCGCAGATCGGCGACAAAGTCGGCGATGGTGAAATCGATCTCATGGCCGACCGCCGAGATGACCGGAATCACGGAGGCATGGATGGCGCGCGCCAGCGCCTCCTCGTTGTAGGCCCAGAGGTCTTCGAGACTGCCGCCGCCGCGGCCAATGACGATCGTGTCGGGTCGCGGCAGGCCGTGGCGTTCGGCGGCATTGAGCACCTCAAGGGCGCGGATCGTTTCGATCTCCGCCCCCTGCCCCTGCACCCGCACCGGATAAACCAGCACCCGCAGCCAGGGCGCGCGTCGCGTCAGGATGTTGAGCATGTCCTGCAGGGCGGCACCGGTCGGCGAGGTGACCAGGGCGACCACCTGCGGGAACCTTGGAATGGGCTGCTTGGTTTCCCCATCGAAGAGGCCCTCGGCCTGCAGGCGGCGCTTGAGCGCCTCGAAACGCGCCTGCAACCCGCCCTGCCCCTTCAGTCGCACCTGGCGCACCACCAGTTGGTACTGGCCGCGCGGTTCATAAACCGAGAGCTCCCCCTGCAGCTCAATCTGGTCGCCATCGCGGAAGCGCGCCGCCAGCCGCGCGGCGCCGCGAAACAGCACGCAGGACACCTGCGAACCCTCGTCCTTGAGGGTGAAATATTGGTGACCGCTCGCCTGCAGCCGGTGGTTGCTCACCTCGCCGCCCACCCAGACCGTGCCGATGCGCTCCTCGAGCACCTCGCGAATCTCGCGGGTGAGCTGGCTGACGCTCCAGACGTTGTCGGCGGCCTCGGTCTCCATGCCCGCCATGGTGGCGCTGCCCGGCCGTCCCGCCAGCGGGAATTCCGCCTTCACCAAAAACGCCCGAGGGTGAAGTCCCAGAGCGCCGCCGCGGTCGCCAACCAGCAGCGCCCCACCTCCGCCAGACCGAGCCCCGGCGAGGACGAGGCGGCGATCAGCAGCAGCGCCAGCAGAAGCACGTTGACCAAAAAGATAAGCAGCATCGAGAAGAACTCGCCGTTGCGCTGCAGGTCGCTCTGCTCCATGGCCACCGTCTTGCAGGTGTAGGTGGCGTGGAACCACCAGGTGATGCCGAGCAGGACGTAGAACAGCCAGACCGGCTTGAAGCTGAACACCACCAGCCGCGCATCGACCGTCACCAGCGCGTTGAGGTTCCAGAACAGCGCGGCGATGCCGAACAGCGCCAGCACACCCAGCGCGTACAGCGGGATCAGGTAGGGCGCCAGCGTGATCCAGGTGTTCGCCTTGTCGGTCTCCACGTAGCCGCCCGCGGCGCCGTGGTTCCAGTCGTAGATCTTGCCGCCGAAGGCGCGGGCCATCAGCAGGTGACTGACCTCATGGCCGAAGACGTAGGTGTGCATGGGCCGCAGCCCCCCCAGGTAAGCCAGCCACCAAGCCGCGCCGCCGAGCATGAAAAACACCAGCGGCTCGCTGCGCCAGAAATCCAGCCGCACCAAGGCCCGCCAGAACATTTCCACCAAGGTCAGAGCCGTTACCAGCCCCAAAGGCAACAGACCGAGCACGGCAATCCAGCGCTTGAGCGACCGCCGTTGCTCATCGCTCAGCCCGCGGGACTCGCGGCGCAGACCGGCTGGCCGCGCGCGTTCGCTCCGGCGCGGAACGGACCGGTTCTTGCTGACCGAGCGATAGACATTTTGCGCCATGGAGACCGCGATTTGTTAAGAGTTATTGATATTCTTCACAATCGCAGTGTCAACAACTCCAAGAAACTGGGCCCAACCTGCGGCAGCCGAACGGGCCGTTTGCCAAGGCATCAGCCGCCCCAAAAAGCGTCTTTTCACCTCAGAAACCGTCTTTGCACCTCCGAACGGGGTTGCAAGCGTAGCAATCGACACCATTCTGCACTTCACCCCCTGTTTATGAATGCCACCGTGCCTTTTCGGGCCAATTCTGACCTTCTCGACGCCAAATACCTCGAATGGAAGGCCGACCCCACCGCGGTGGACGCCACTTGGGCGTCGTTTTTCGAAGGTTTTGAACTCGGTCTCGCGGAACTCGCCAAACGCGGCAGCCGTTCGGCGCCCGCCGCCGATTGCCTCTCTGAAGAGACCCTGAATTTCCGCATGCGCGTCACCCAGGCGCTGCTCAGCTTCCGCCGGCTTGGCCACACGGCCGCCCACCTTGACCCGCTCAGCCCGACCGGCCCCGAGGTTGCCGGCCTGACCCCCGAGGGTCTGGGCTTCACCCCAGCCGAACTGGATCAGGAAGTGCGCACGCAGATGTTCCGCGACGGCCAACCGCTGTCCCTGAGCGCCATGCTCGAAGAGTTGCGGCGGATTTACTGCAGCACCACCGGCTACGAGTTCATGCACATCCACGCGCCGGAAGTGCGCGACTGGCTGCTGGAGCGCATCGAAAAGCGTCCCTATGAGCCGGCCCCGGCCCCCGAGGAACAGACCGCCGCCCTGCGCTGGCTGCTCGAAGCCGAGACCTTTGAGCGCTTCCTGCACCGCCGCTTCGTCGGCCAAAAGCGCTTCTCGGTCGAGGGCGGCGAATCCATGCTGGTGGCGCTGGAAACGATCCTGGAGAGCCTGCCGGCACTCGGCGGCCGGGAAATCGTCATGGGCATGGCCCACCGCGGCCGCCTGAGCGTGCTCGCCAACTTCCTGCAGAAGCCGCTGGAAACCCTCTTCTACGAATTCTCGGAAAATTACGTGCCGAACATGGTCGCCGGCGATGGCGACGTGAAATACCACCTCGGCTTCGAGACCGTGCGCCAAACCCGCGACGGCCGTGAGGTCGCCGTCATGCTCGCCCCCAACCCGAGCCACCTGGAAGCGGTCGATCCGGTCGTCGAAGGCATGGCGCGCGCCCGCCAGCGCTTCCTCGATGACACGACCGCGCGCAACCAGGTCATCCCCGTGCTCGTCCACGGCGATGCCGCCTTCGCCGGCCAGGGCATCGTCGCCGAGGTGCTCAACCTCTCCCAGCTGCCGGGCTACCGCACCGGCGGCACGATCCACATCGTCGTCAACAACCAGATCGGCTTCACCACCCTGCCCGCCGACGCCCGCTCCAGCCGCTACTGCACCGACGTCGCGAAGATGATCGATGCTCCGGTCTTCCACGTGAATGGCGACTGCCCGCTCGAGGTCATGCGCGCCGCCCGCCTCGCCCTGGAATTCCGCCAGCAGTTCGGCCGCGACGTCGTGCTCGACATCGTCTGCTACCGCCGCCACGGCCACAACGAGACCGACGAACCCGCCTTCACCCAGCCGAACATGGCGCGCGCCATCGCCGCGCATCCGTCGACCGCCGCCCTGTTCCGCCGCCAGTTGATCGAAACCGGCGTGCTCGACGAACCGGCCGCCGACGCCCTGCAGGCCGAGTTGGAAAACCAACTCGAAGGCGGCATGACCACCCTCGCCGCCCGCGACGACGGCCAGGGCGGCAATCCCTTTGAAGGTTTTGTCGTCGAACCGCAGGAGGCCTATGATTACCGCGTCGTCGAAACCGGCGTCGACCGCGACAAGCTGCAGCGACTGGGCCGCAAGCTGATCGAAGCGCCCGAGGGCTTCCGCCTGCACCCGACCATCGCCCGCCGCTTCCTCGCCGCCCGTGGCAAGGCCATCGAGTCCGGCGAGGGCATCGATTGGGCCACCGCTGAGTCGCTCGCCTTCGGTTCCCTGCTCACCGAGGGATACGGTGTGCGCCTCTCCGGTCAGGACGTCCGCCGCGGCACCTTCAGCCAGCGCCACAGCGTGCTGTACGACACCGAGACGCGCGAGCGCCACATCCCGCTCAACCACCTCGAGGAGAATCAGGGCCGCTTCTGCGTCTACAACAGCCTGCTCTCCGAAGCAGCCGTGCTCGGCTTCGACTACGGCTACTCGCTGCTCGCCCCGAACCTGCTCATCTGCTGGGAGGCGCAGTTTGGCGACTTCATCAACGGCGCCCAGGTCATCATCGACCAGTTCATTTCCTCGGCGGAAAGCAAGTGGCAGCGCCCCAGCCACCTGACCCTGCTGCTGCCGCACGGCTACGAGGGCCAGGGACCGGAGCACTCCAGCGCCCGTCTCGAGCGTTTCCTGCAGCTCTGCGCTGGCGGCAACATGCAGGTCTGCAACTTCACGACGCCCGCCCAGTACTTCCACGCCCTGCGCCGCCAGCTGCACCGCGACACCCGCAAGCCGCTGGTGGTGATGACCCCGAAGAGCCTGCTGCGCCACCCGCGCTGCGTCTCCAAGCTCGACGACATGGCCGCCGGCAGCCACTTCCGCGAGGTGCTCGACGACGAGCACCTGCCGTGCAGCCCGGACCGCGTCGCTCGCCTCATCTTCTGCTCCGGCAAGGTCTACTACGACCTGCTCGAGTTCCGCGAGAAGAACAAGATCAAGAACGCCGCCATCATCCGCGTCGAGCAGCTCTACCCGCTCAACTACGAGATGCTCAAGGAAATCGTCGCCCGCTACCCGCGCGCCCAGAAAAAGTGGATCTGGTGCCAGGAGGAACCCCGCAACATGGGCGCCTTCTACTACATCCGCCCGCGCCTCGAAGAACTCTCCAACCACAAGCTGCGCTACGCCGGCCGCGAACGCAGCTCCAGCCCCGCCGCCGGTTCCAAAGCCATCCACGTCCTCGAGCAGGAAAAGCTCGTCGAGGATGCCTTCAGCGTCTGAGTCCCCCTTCCCCGCGATCCCCCCCTCCCCGCACGACCATGGCCGACATCAAAATCCCCGCCCTCGGTGAATCCGTCTCCGGCGGCCAAATCTCCAAATGGCACTTCAAGACCGGCGACCACGTCAAGGCCGGCGACATCCTGCTCACGCTTGAGACCGACAAGGTCGCGGCGGAGATCACCGCTGAAACCAGCGGTGAACTGAGCATCGCCCTCGCCGAAGGCGCCGACGTCGAAATCGGCAGCGTCGTCGGCAGCATTGCCGAAGGCAAAACCGCGGCTGCCCCGGCACCGGCACCCGCCGCCGCACCCGAAGCCCCCGCCACGCCCGCAGCTCCGGTTGCCGCCCAGCCGGCACCGGTCACCGCGCCCGCCCCAAGCGTACCCGCACCGGCCAAACCCGCCGCCGCGCCGAAGCCTGCCCCCAAGGCCCCCGAGGGCCGGGTCACGCGCAAGAAGATGTCGCCGCTGCGCCGCAAGATCGCCGACCAGCTGGTCAGCGCCCAGCAGACCGCCGCCATCCTCACCACCTTCAACGAGTGCGACATGAGCGCCGTCATGGCCCTGCGCGCCAAGCTGCAGGACAGCTTCGTCGCCAAGCACGGCGTCAAGCTCGGCTTCATGTCCTTCTTCGTGAAGGCCGTGGTCGAGGCCCTTAAGGCGGTGCCCGCCATCAACGTCCGCGTCGACGGCGATGAGATCGTGCAGAACCACTTCCATGACATCGGCGTCGCCGTCGGCACCGAGCGCGGCCTCATCGTGCCGGTGCTGCGCGACTGCGACAGCAAGTCGTTCGCCGAACTCGAGAAGGACATCCTCGCCTACGCCGCCAAGGCCAAGGAAGGCAAGATCGAGATCGCCGACCTCAGTGGCGGTGTCTTCACCATCTCCAACGGCGGTGTCTACGGCTCGCTGCTCAGCACGCCCATCCTCAATCCCCCGCAGAGCGGCATCCTCGGCATGCACAGCATCCAGCAGCGCCCGATCGCGGTCGATGGCCAGGTCGTCATCCGCCCGATGATGTACCTCGCCCTCAGCTACGACCACCGCGTCGTCGATGGCAAGGAGGCCGTCACCTTCCTGCTGCGCGTCAAGGACTGCATCGAGAACCCGGCGCGCATGCTCGTCGGCGCCTGAGGCGCGACCCTGCGTCCGGCGGATTGAACAGAAGCGGGCGACAGGCGTCGATTCATGCGTATAGTCTCTGTCTGCGTATTGCGCGCAGATGTCTCGTCATGTCCGCCCCTCTCCAGTCCGTTCCGCCGCCGTCGCGCAGCCCCTTCGTGTGGCTGCGCAACAAGCTGCTGGCTGGTCTCGCGGTGGCGCTGCCGCTGATGATCACCTACTGGATCCTGCAGAACGGTTACCACCTGCTGCACGGCTGGAGCCTGCCGATCCTCGACTTCTTCGCCCGCTTCAT
The DNA here is from genome assembly GCA_947523045.1 of uncultured Prosthecobacter sp. Lineage (GTDB taxonomy): Bacteria > Verrucomicrobiota > Verrucomicrobiia > Verrucomicrobiales > Verrucomicrobiaceae > Prosthecobacter. The sequence continues at coordinate 1,368 of CANNUR010000040.1, read as the reverse complement.
CAATGAGGTCGCCGGCATCACCGCCGTCGACACCGCCAGTCCGACCTTCCGCTCGGTCGTCACCTTCGTCGGCTTCCTCATCCCGCTGATGTTCTTCATCGCCCTCGGCGTCATGGCTACCAACGTGCTCGGCGTGCGCGTGGTCACCGCCATGGACCGCCTGCTCATCAGCGTGCCCATCGTCTCCTTCATCTACAAGTCGCTCAAGCAGGTGATCGACGGCTTCAAGGGCCTCGGCGCGCGCCAGAACTTCAAGCGCGTCGTCTACGTCGACTACCCCGCCGGCGAGATGAAGATGCTCGGCTTCGTCACCGGCCAGTACCTCGATCCGCAGCAGAACAAGGTGCTCGCCGCCATCTTCATCCCGGGCGCGCTCAGCCCGATGACCGGCCTGCTGCTCGTGGTGCCGGTCGAACAGATCACCGACGCGCCCCTCAGCGTTGAGGAGGCGATGAAACTCATCTTCTCCGGCGGCCTCGTCGTGCCCTCCAGCCTCGCCGCGCCCGCCGAACGTCCCGATGTCGAAGCGGAGGACAAACCGCAGCCCGCACCGGCCGAAGCCGAGCCGCTGCTTCTGGCGACCCTGCCGCGTGCCGAGGACTTCGACTCGGGCGATCCGGACATCCTCAGCGACTCCGAACTCGAGGCCGCCGCCCTCACCGGCCGGCGTTCCACGGGTCGCCGCCTGCTCGGCGCGCTGAGCTGGCGCCGGAAGTAGCCGTTCAATCGTCCCAGACCAGCTGGACCGCCAAACGCTGGGCCGGTTCCCAGCACAGTTCGCCACTGGCCTGAACGCAGGGCGGCAGTGGATGCGGATCGTAGAGCGCCTTCAACCCGCAGCGCATGCCCAGACTGAGCCGCGGCGCGTGGCCAGGTGCACGGCGCTGACCTGGCTGACCAGGCACTGATCGGTGCCGGCCCACAGGCAGGCATGCTGACAGGCGGAACAAGAAGCGGTTGGGTGCATGGTGGGAACCTCCAGTTGAAACTTCGCCCTTTTTCTAGCGGTCCACCCAGCGGACGCCTAGACGCAAAACCCCGCGCCGCCGGCTACTGGAATCCATTAGTCGCGGAAGTTCGCACAAAGCCGCAAACCCCGGGCGTACTTGTCGGACCATGCCATCCGATTCCACCTCCCGCCGCCAGTTCCTCCAGCAAGCCGGTCTGCTCGCCGCCGGCAGCCTGTTCGCCACCGCCCCGCGCGCCGCCGCCAATCCCGCCATCCCGCACGCCCTCGCCGGCCGCCTCTACAAGACCCTCAAGATCGGCATGATCAAAGTCGAGGGCAGCCTGAGCGACAAGTTCAAGGCCGCCAAAACCGCCGGTTTCCTCGGCGTCGAAATGCAGTCGCCCGGCATGGATGTCGAG
>CANNUR010000039.1 GCA_947523045.1 uncultured Prosthecobacter sp. | reverse complement strand
CGGCGTGCTTTCGCCCACGCTTCGGGGTGCAGGCTCGCGTAGTCCTTCGCGGCCAGCGTGGGCATGCGCTCAAACACATCGCGCAGGTACTCAAAGGGGTCCAGGCCGCGCCGACGGCAGGCTTCGATCACCGTAAAGAGGATCGCGCCCCGCTCGCCCGCTCCGGCGTCCCCGATAAACAGCCAGTTCTTCTTGCCCACCGCCGTCGGCCGGATCGCGTTCTCCACGAGGTTGTTGTCGATCTCCACCCGCCCGTCGTGCAAATACACTCCCAGGCCCGCCCACAAGGTCAGCGCGTAATCCACCGCTCGCCCCATCTGGCTCTTGGGCAGGTGACGCCGACGCTTTTTCCAGTCCGTCAAAATCGCGCCGATGCGCTCGACCACCGGCCGGCTTTCCGCTCCGCGCACCACCGCGCGCAGCTTGGCGCTCGCCCGCTGCTTTCTCAGCCGCCCTTCGACGCCATACAGGTGCCCGATGAGCTTCACGATAAGCAGGGCATCCGCACGATGCTCGCCCGTCTGGCTCGCTTCCACAAACTCACGCCGCACATGCGCCCAGCACGCCGCCAAGGTCAGCGACTGCGTGTGCCTTTTGGCAAAGGCACGATACGCCCCGTAGCCATCGCATTGGATGACTCCGCTAAAATCCGCCGGGATGATCTTCTCCAACACCAACGCCGCTCGCGTGGTGGCCCAATGGAACACGACATCGCCCTTGGGCGGCTTGATCGCCCATAAGTAGCCGAAAAAGATGCCAGAAAAGAGAAAAGATGCCAGGCATTCTGTTCTTGACCCTCGCTGATTTTCAAGCGAATATGGCGCTATGAAAACGAGGCAACGCGTTGAAGACGAGTCGGCTGTGGAGGTCGATCCGCTGATCGGGATCGAGGCGAAGACGGGGCCGTATCCTGCCGCGCGTTCGTGGTCGGGTGGCCGGCGACGGGTGCTGGGACGGGAGGTCTTTGAGACGAACACCTACCATGTCATGTCGCGCACCTGCGGGGGCGAGGTCTTCTTCGATGACGTGGAGAAGGAGGCGCTGCGGCGCCTGCTCTGGAAGATGAGCGAGTTCTGTGGGGTGCGCCTGGTCACCTACTGCATCATGGGCAACCATTTCCATGCCCTGGTCGAGGTGCCGAAGCGGGAGATCTGGCTGGAACGCTTCTCAGGGCCTGCGGGTGAGGAGAAGCTCTTGGAGCACCTGCGCCTGCTCTACAGCCGGGAGTTCATCGTTCTGCTGCGCCAGGAGCTGGCGGAATTGCGGCGGCAGGGCCTGGAGGCGGTGGCGACGGCGAAGCTGGAGCGGATCCAGCGGCGGTTCTGCGATCTGTCGCTGTTTGTGAAGGAGGTGAAGGAGCGGTTCAGTCGCTGGTTCAACAAGCGGCGGGAACGCAAGGGCACGCTTTGGATGGACCGGTTCAAGAGCGTGCTGGTGGAGGGGAAGGGGGAGCCGCTGCACACGATGGCGGCTTACATCGACCTGAACCCGGTGCGGGCGGGGCTGGTGGACGACCCGAAGGAGTACCGCTGGAGTGGCTACGGCGAGGCGATGGGCGGCAGCCAGCGGGCGCGGCGCGGCTTGGCGAAGGTGACGGGACGGCCGGTGGATGGCTGGGAGAGCGCGTGCGGGGCGGAAGCCTACCGCTGCCTGCTGTTCTCCAGCGGGGTGGAGGTCAGGGACGCGCAGAACCTGAACGTCGTGGAGCGTGGTGTGACGGCCGAGGAGGCACGAGCGGTGCTTCGCGAGAAGGGTAAGCTGTCGACGGCGGAGTTGGTACGGTTGCGGGTGAGGTATTTCAGCGATGGGCTGGTGCTGGGCAGCCGGGAGTTTGTGGAGGCGGCGTTTGCGGCGAACCGGGGGCAGTTTGGGCCGAAACGACGATCGGGGGCGAGACGGGTGGCTGAGAGTGAGTCGCCGCTGTATGCGATCCGGCGCTTGCGGGTCGATGCGGTGACTTGACCCGTGCTGGAGTGCCAGTCAAACCGAGCACTATGGCGGAGCTGGTATTGGCATCAGCGTCCGATGAGCGTCCCATCAGCGGTTCTATACCGGTCTGAAGGACCATGCTTGTCGAAGGCGGCTGATGACCCAACGCATTGGCTTTCTTGGAATGCCGGCACCACTCCGATTTGCCTGAAGGTCAGGGCGGTCCGCGCCGGGCGGCTCGCGGGCCGCCCCAGTCCCCCGGCGATCTTCGCCCGGGGCGGCTTTTTTTGCGTGCCTTGGGCGCGGGCTTCGTTATCATCTGCCCGCCTTCGGGCATTCCATCCCCACTTCCACCCACCATGAGCCATTCCCTTCCCAAACTGCACAACGCCATGTGGCCCGGTCTCGTCGGCAAAGGCGACGGCCCTGACCAGGAGCCGCCGATCAGCCTGGAGCGCATGCTCGACCTCACTGCCGCCGCGGAGGTCAACGGTCAGAAGTTCGAGGGCATCGACTACTTCCTGTTCCTGCCGCACACGAACCCGCAGGCCAGCGACGACGAACTCAAGGGCATTGCCGACCTCATCGCCTCCAAGGGCTTCTCGGTCGGCTCCCTGGTGGCCCCGGTCTGGCCGGGCACGGTCGGCGATTCGGCCATGGGCGACGACGCCGCGCAGGCGAAGTTCCTCGACGCCGTGACGATGGCCTGCCGCATCGCCAAGGTCTTCAACGCCCATGGCGTGCGCAAGTATGGCGTCATCCGCGTCGACAGCGCCGAGTTCGGCGTGGCCAAGTGGCGCGAAAACCCGAAGGCGAACACCGCCCGCATCGTCGACACCTTCCAAAAGGCCGCCAAGATCGCCGCCGACCACGGCGAGCGCCTCGCCGCCGAGGGTGAAATCTGCTGGGCCGGCATGCACTCCTGGAAGGACATGCTCGACGTGCTCGAAGGCGTTGGCATGCCCGAGTCCTTCGGCTTCCAGGCCGACCTCGCCCACACCTACCTCTACACCCTCGGCTACAACGCCCCCGAGCATGCCCTGCTCAAGGAAGGCTACTCGGACGCCGAGTTCTGGGCCGCCTACGCGAAGATGACCGACGCCCTGCGCCCGTGGACGATCGACTTCCATGTCGCCCAGAACGACGGCAGCGTGCACGGTGCCGGTTCGCACGACAAGACCGGCAAGCACTGCCGCGCCGACGATCCGAACGGCAAGCTCGACATCGTCAAGGCGGCCGGTTACTGGCTCAAGGACGCCCCGGCCCGCGGCATCCAGCACATCTGCTGGGACGGCTGCATGTTCCCGAACGCCGTGCTGGAAACGCCGGACACCTGGAACAAGATCCTCGATGTCATGCTCAAGGTCCGCGCCGCCCACGGCTGGTCCTGATCGTTCGCCGCAAGGCAAGCCGCGGCGCGGAGTCCGTCTCCGCGCCGCTTCCCGTTTCCCATTCATGACCGATCTGCCGTTCCTCCTGGCTGTTGAGCAGGCCGTCGCCAAGGACCCGCGCTACGACCCGCACGCCTACGAGTTCGTGCGGGATGCCCTGCACGTGGCGGTCAAGCATTTCCGTGAGGGCCAGGACGATCAGCACGTCACCGGCCAGGAGGTGCTCGAAGGCGTGCGCCTGCACGCGCTCGAGGAGTACGGCCCCATGGCCCTGCACCTGCTGAACGACTGGGGCCTGCAGCGTGGCGAGGACGTCGGCAACATCGTCTACAACCTGATCGACACCGGTTACTTCGGCAAAAAGGACGGCGACAGCCTCGAGGACTTTGCCGGCGGCTACGACTTCAAGCAGGCCTTTGGCACGCCCTTCCAGCCGTCGGTCAAGCCGCGGCCGTGACCGCGTCAGGCACCGAGGCGCCCCAAGGGTGAGCCGGCGCAAGGCTCACGGGGCTGCCGGCAGCGGCACCTGGCTTGGGTGCATCAGGTAGGCGATCAAATCGCGCACCTGCTCCGGCGCCAGGGCGTTGAGCAGACCCTCGGGCATCATCGACACCGGCAGCTCGCGGGTTTCGGCGACCTCGGCCTTTTCCAGCGTCAGCGTCTCGGTCATCGTGCGCAGGCTGAGGGTGCGACCCCCGCGCGGGCCGAGCACGCCGCTGAGCACGCGGCCGTCCTTCATCGTCACGACGTTGAGACGGAAATCGGCGGCCACCTGGGCGCCGGGATCGACCAGGTTTTCCAGCAGGTAATGCAGGCTGTCGCGACCGGCGCCGGTGAGGTCGGGGCCGAGCGCGCCGCCGTGGCCGTGCAGGCGGTGGCAGGTCGCGCAGGCGGCGTTGAACAGCAGGCGACCGTTGCCGCGGTCGGCCTTGGCCAGCACCTCGGGGGTCAGGGTGGCGGCGAGTTCGGCCATGCGCGCCTTCTTGTCGGCCGCGCTCTCGCGGGTTTCGCCCCAGACCTCGGTGACGCGTTGGTCGAGGGTGGCATCGCCGAGCTCGCGCATGCGGCGGGCGTGGTAGGCGCTGACCGCGCCGCGCGGGATGTCGCCGGCGGCGACGGCGTCCAGCAGGGCGAGGGCGAAGACAGGGCGGGTGGTCAGCACCTCGAGCAGCTGGTTGCGTTCGGTGTGATGGAACTTGCGCCAGGCCTTGACCAGCAACTGGGCGGCGTCGGCATCGCCAAACTGGGCGAGCCCGGCGGCGGCGAGCGGGTTGAGGTAGCGTTCGTTGAGCAGCTTCTCGCAGATCGCGCGCAGGTCCGGCGGCCGGCTGTCGATCAGCGTGCGCAGGGCCGCCTGGCGCTGGGTCATGGCGGCTTCCTTGGCGAAGGCGAGTTGCTTCACCTCATCGAGGGCGCGGCCGTCGCCAAACAGCGCGCTCAGTTCGCGCACGGTGTCGGTCAGTTCGGGACGACCGGCGAGCTTGCCGGCAAGCGCCTCCCAGCCCGCCGGTTTCGGCGCCTTGCGCCAGCCGGTGAAGGCAGCGCTGAGGCCGGCGAGCAGGTCCGTCTGCACCTCGGGCTTGGCCGTGGCGGCAAAGGCGAGCAGGGCTTCCAGCGGCTGCGGCCGGCTTTCGATGTCCTCGGCGAGGCGGCGGGCCAGGCACTGGCGGGTCATCGGCAAGGCGCAGGCGCGCGCGAGGTCGACGAGGTGCTGCGGATGCTTTTCGGCGACCGAGATCAGACCGTACCAGATCATCAGCGGCAGGTTGTGATCGTCGGCATCCTCGGCGCGGGCGACCAGGCCGGCGGCGACCTCGGCGCGGCGGTCCACCGGCAGGCGCTGGAGCAGGGAGGCGAGTGTCAGGCGGACGAGGGCGGAGTCGTCCTCGCGCGCCAAACGTGCCAGCTCCGGCAGCCAGGCTTCCGGGGTGGGGGCGTTGGCGACCGGCCTGGCGCCGAAGTTCGCGGGGCGCACGCTCATCAGCGTGTCGAGCGACCAGCTGTCGACGAGCAGGCGCAGGGCCCAGACACGCAGGTGCTCATTCGAATCGCGCAGCAGGCCGCGCAGCAGGGCTTCATCGGTGCCACCGATGACGTTCAGGCTCCACAGCGCACGCAGGCGGAGGACGGGATCCTTTGAGCTTTCCAGCAGCTCGCGCAGCGGCGCGCGCGCGGCCGCGGCATCGGCGCGACCGGCAAGTTCGACGCGGGCGCGGCGCGGGAACCACTCGTTGGCATGAGTGTGCAGGGCGGCGAGTTCGGCGGGCGACAGGCGTGCCAGATCGACCGTCACCGGCTTGGGTTGACCGTGCTGGATCTTGTAGATGCGGCCGCTGCTGCGGTGCACGCCGTCGCGCTCATGGCATTCGCCGGTGTCGCTCCAGTCGAGCACGAAAACGCCGCCGTCGGGGCCGTAGCTGAGGTCGAGGCCGAGGAACCAGCGGTCGCCGGTGCGGAAGAAATCGGGGCGGTGGCGGGCGAGGTAGCCCGAGCCGTGGCGTTCGACGTGCTCGCGGTTGGCGCGGCGGCCGTGCTGGTTGAGGGTGAAGAACTCGCCGCGGAACTCCTGCGGCCAGTTGTCGGCGAGGTAGAACATCGCGCCAATGTGGACATGGCCGCCGCCGAGGGTGTCGGAGAGGTTGACGTCCTTGCGGCGCGCCGTGTCCTGCCAGCCGAGCGCGGTGTCGAAGTGCCAGTGATCGGCATGCAGGTCGATGAGGCTGTAGGCGCGCGGGTTCGGATCGAGGGTGTGGGCGCGGACGAAGTGGGCGCCGGGCGTGGCGTGCCAGAAGTGGCCGTTGACGGTGTTGACGTAAAAGAGTTCGCCGACCTCGTTCCAGTCGTGGCCCCAGGGGTTGGTGTTGCCGGAGGTGATCGCTTCGAACACGCGTCGCTGCGGGTGGTAGCGCCACATGCCGCCGCGAACGGGGATGCGCTGGTCTTCCGGCGTGCCGGGCACACCGACCTCGGCTGCGCCGGTGGCGCCGCAGCGACCGTAGAGCCAGCCGTCGGGACCGAAGCGCAGGCCGTTGACGAGGTTGTGATAGCTGTCCGGCGGCACCTTGAAGCCTTCGAGATGCGGGATCGGTGCGGCATCCGGAAGGTCATCGCCATCGGCGTCGGGGATGAAGACGATCCGCGGGGGGGTGGCCGCCCAGACACCGCCGTGACCGACCTCGAGACTGGTGAGCTGCTGCAGCTCGTCGGTGAAGACCTTGCGCGTGTCGAAACGGCCGTCGCCATCGCGGTCCTCGAAGATCAGGATGCGGTCGCGCAGGGTCGGATCGAAGGCCTGCTCGCCGTAGCTGTAGCATTCCGCCACCCAGAGCCGGCCGCGACCGTCCCAGGCCATGGCGATGGGGTTGCGCACCTGCGGTTCGGCGGCGCTGAGCACGGCCTCAAAGCCGTCGGGCAGGCGCAGTTGGGCGAGGGCCGCCTCGGGCGCGAGGAATTGCTCGAGCTTGGTTTCGGTGTCGAAGGGCTCGGGGAAGTCCGCGCCGAGGGCGGGCAGCGCGAGGGCGAACAGCAGGCAGGAGGAGCGCATGAGCCAAAGACAACGCTGCCGCCTTGCTGCATTTTGCCGCCTGCTTCAGCCGGCGGGCTTGAGCGAGAGTTTTTGCACGCGGAACAGCTCGCCGCTGGCCGGCAGCTGGCGCGGCCGCAGGTAGAGCTTGTAGATGCCGGCAGCAGGGATCTCGATCTCGCCGAGGATGAAGCCCTTGAAGGCACCGTCGGTGTCGACCACGGCTGCGGGCAGGATCGTTTCGCCGAGCTGAACCTCGTAGATGCCGGTGGCGGCGCCGTCGTGGGCCTGATGGATGAGGATTTCGTACTTGCCAGGAGCGGGCAGTTCGACCAGCCAGGCAGCCCAGTCGGTGACGTCACTCCAGTCGACCAGAGCGCCATCACGCTGGATGAGCTTGCCGCCGAGGCGGTACTCGGCGCGATCGGCCGGCAGCACGGTGGCTTCGCCGCCGGGGGTGACGGGCAGGATGTCGGCGAGCTTGTCGCGGAAGGACTGGGCCAGTTCGCGCGCCTCGCGGCGCTGGGCGCCCTGCAGGGTCTCGGCGTAGCGCTCAAAGAACTCGGCGGTTTCCGGGGTGTGGATGCGGCCGAGCAGGCTGAGCACGTAGCGGCGCTCGGCGCTGTCGCGTGCCTGGCTCCACAGCTCCTGGCCGTGGGCGAACAGGGCCTGCTGCGAGAGCGGGCCGGGTCGGCTGACCAGTTCGATGGCGGCGATGAGCAGGTAGGTGCGGCAGGTGTCATCGGCTTCCGCGGGGAAGCGTGCGGCGATGGCGGGCAGCGGGTCGTGCGAGGGATACTCGGCGAGCAGGGTGATGGCGGCGCGGCGCACCTGCTCGGAGGGATCGGCGATGGCCTGGGTGATGATGGCCAGGGTGTCGGTGCCGCCGACGCGGGTGAGCACGTTGAAGAGCAGGGCGCGGTGCGGCGACTCGCCCGGCGCGGCCTGCCAGGCGGCGATGACGGCCTGGGTGGCGGCGCGGCGGTCGTCGGCGTTTTGCACGGCGGCGACCAGGCCCTTGCCGACGGCTTCATGGTCGCGTTGCGAGGCCTTGGGCACGGCGGCGAGCACGCGCGGCAGGTCGGCCGGCGCCGCCAGGGTGCCGAGCGCCGTCCATGCTGCCTGGCGCACCGGGCCGCGGGCATCGTCGAGGAAGCCGAGCACGGTGGCGAAGGCCGGCTTGTAGCGGCGCTGGCCGATGACCTGAATCAGCTTTTCGCAGGCCGGGAAGTTGCGTGCTTTTTCGAAGTGCTTGAGCACGAGTTGGTCGATGTACTCGCCGCCCTGCAGTTTGGCCAGCGTCGCCGCTGCCGTGTCTTGGGTGGCGGGGTCGTCGACAAACTCCAGCAGCAGGCGGGTGTCGAGATCCGAGCCGGCCGGATGATCGAGCGCGGCCAGTTCGGCGAAGCGCGCCGCGCGTTCCTCGCGCTTGCTGTGCTTGTACCAGCTGATGAAGGCGAACTGCGCCACCAGCATGACGACGAAGGCGACCACGATGATCTGCAGGGCCGAGCGTCGCTGCTTGGGCTCACGTGCGCGCGGCGGGGCCGGTCGCGACGGAGCGGGTGGTTCGTCGGCGTAGGCCGCGCGGGTCTGCGGCGCGCTTTCGACCGGGGCCAGCAGCGGTGCCGTATCGGCCGGGGAGAGCAGGGGAGTGGTGTCAGTCGCGGCGACGAGCGGGGCCGTCTCGCTGGCTGCCAAGGGCGCGGTGTCGCTCGGGTTCAGCAGCGGGGTGGTCTCGATCGCGGCCAAGAGCGGAGCGGTGTCGGCGGGCGCGACCAGCGGGGTGGTGAGCGCGGCGATTTCCACGTGGGCGGGTTCCGCATCAGCGGGTTCGGCCACCGCGATCATGGGCACCGCCTCTTCGATGATTTCGGCGGCGGCCAGGGGTTGGTCCTCGAGCGACAGTTTTTCAAACTGGGCCAGGGCGGTGGCGGCATCCGCCGGACGGTCGTCGGGATCCTGGCTGAGCAGGCTTTCGATCCACTGGCAGAGCGCGGCCGAGAGATCGGGGCGATGCTCGGCCAGCGGCGTCAGCGCGTGCTGCAGGTGGGCGGCGGCGACCAGGGTTCGGTTGTCGCCCTCGAAGGGCATGCGACCGGTGAGTGCCTGGTAGTAGATGACGCCGAGGGCGTACAGATCCGTGCGGGCGTCGACCAGGCCGCCGGCGAAGAGTTCCGGGGCCATGGTGTGCACCGAGCCGGCGGCGGTGGCGTTGGGCACGCCGCCGGGTGCCAGCGGTTGGGCCAGGCCGAAGTCGACGATCTTGAGGCGGAAGCTGTTGTGCACGTCCCAGAGGACGAAGAGGTTGCCGGCCTTGAGGTCGCGGTGCAGCAGGCCCGCCTCGTGGGCGGCACCGATGCCGGCCAGGGTCTGGCGCACCAGTTCGCGGAAATCCTCCAGGGGCAGTGGTCCCTTGCCCAGTCGCTGTTCCAGGCTCTCGCCCTTGAGCATCTCCATGACCAGGTAGGCGCCCTCATCGTCCTCGCCATAGTCGAGCACGGTGATGAGGTTGGGATGCCGGACGCCATAGAGACGGCGCGCCTCGCGCAGCAGATCCTCCTTGCCGGCGCCGTTGGCATGCAGTCGCTTGAGCGCGACATCCCGGTTTTGCGAGGTGTCGAAGGCGCGGAACACCGTGCCGCGGCCGCCGGCAGCCAGGGTGGAGAGGATTTGGTAGCGGTCGTTCATGGGGCGGGACGAATCCAATAGGGGCGGAGCGAATCCATTACAACGTTTTCGCGTGCGCGGGATTTCGCAAAAGCCGGGGTGACCGGTGAATCAGGCGATTGCCACAGGTGCCGGGCCGCGCTAAAGCAGGGGAGCGTGAATCCCGCCCTCAACGAAGCCGACACCCCTTTCGACCTGGCCCTGCGGCCCGGCGACTTCTCGGAGTTTCACGGTCAGGCCAAGGTGAAGGAGCAGTTGCTGGTCATGGTCGAGGCGGCGCGCCTGCGCGGTGAACCTCTTGATCACGTGCTGCTCTGCGGCCCTCCCGGCCTGGGCAAGACCACCCTCGCCAACCTGATTGCCAGCGCGGTCGGCTCGCGCCTGCACACCACCAGCGGCCCACAGATCGAGCGCGCCGGCGACCTCGCCGGCATTCTCACCAATCTGCAGGAGCGCGACATCCTGTTCATCGACGAAATCCACCGCCTGCACCCGAGCGTCGAGGAGTACCTGTACCCGGCCATTGAGGATTTTCGCCTCGACATCATCATCGACCAGGGCCCGAAGGCGCGCACGATCCGGCTCGACCTGCCGCCCTTCACCCTCGTCGGTGCCACCACGCGCGCCGGCATGCTGACCGCACCCATGCGCTCGCGCTTTGGCATCCCCAACCGGCTGGATTATTACACCGCCGAGGAACTCGGCTGCATCCTCGAGCGCTCGGCCCGCCTGCTCGGCGTTGCCGCCGATGCCGAGGGCCTGCATGAAATCGCCCGGCGCGCGCGCGGCACCCCGCGCATTGCCAATCACCTGCTGCGCTGGGTGCGCGACTACGCCCAGGTGCGCGCCGACAGCCAGGTCAGCGGCGCGGTCGCGCGCCAGGCCCTGGAGATGCGCGACATCGACGAGACCGGCCTCGATGAGATGGACCTGCGCATCCTGGAGGCGGTCATCCACAAGTTCGAGGGCGGTCCGGTCGGTCTCGGCAGCGTCGCGGTCGCCGTCGGCGAGGACGCCAGCACGCTCGAGGACGTGCACGAACCCTACCTGGTCATGCAGGGTTACCTCAAGCGCACCCCGCGCGGTCGGGTCGCCATGCCCGCCGCCTGGCGCAAGCTCGGCCTGGTGCCGCCGCTCAGCGGTCAGAACGAGCTTTTTTAATCCTGAGCCGCAGGGGCGGCAAATCGCGTCCGGGAGTTGGCCTCAGTCCTGCTAATCCCTGAACCGCCAACCCAAGCGACTCATCCTCATGCTTTTCGACAACTACCAGCCGGAGGACTTCTTCGACGAGATGTTCGAGGCCGACGGCACTGTGCGGCCGCACTACCGCGGCGTCGCCGACGCCCTCAACCCGGTCGAACCGGGCGAGTTCCGCAACAAGCAGGCGGCGGTCGAGGCTGCCTTCATGCGCGGCGGCGTCACCTTCACCGTGTACAGCGACGCCCAGGGCACCGAGCGCATCTTTCCCTTCGACTGCGTGCCGCGGGTCATCTCCGCCGAGGAATGGGACGTCGTGGAGCGCGGCCTGATCCAGCGCCTGACGGCGCTCAACCTCTTTCTGCATGACATTTACCATGAGCAGAAGATCCTCAAGGACCGCGTCATACCGCCGCAGTATGTGTTGAGCGCAAAGCATTTCCGCCGCGAGTTCATGCACTTCGAGGTGCCCAAGGATGTGTACGTGCACATCTGCGGCAGCGACCTCATCCGCGACCGCGACGGCCGCTACCTCGTGCTTGAGGACAACCTGCGCTGCCCGTCCGGGGCCAGTTACATGCTGGAGAATCGCGCCGCCTTGAAGCGCACCTTTCCCGAGCTCTTCCAGGCCAGCGGCGTGCGGCCGGTGAGCCATTACCCGGCCGAGCTGCTCAAGGTCATGCAGCACTGCGCGCCCAAGCATTTCGACGGTCGCGACGCGCCGCAGTGCGTGCTGCTGACGCCGGGCGTCTTCAACAGTGCCTACTTTGAGCACGCCTTCCTGGCGCGCCAGATGGGCATCCCGATCGTCGAGGGACGCGACCTCGTGGTGCGCGACTTCAAGGTCTTCATGCGCACCACCGCCGGCTTGGTGAAGGTCGACGTCATCTACCGGCGCATCGACGATGACTTCCTCGATCCCTCGGTGTTCCGGCCCGACTCCCTGCTCGGTGTGCCTGGCCTGGTCAACGCCTACCGCTCCGGCAATGTCAGCCTCGCCAACAGCATTGGCACCGGCGTCGCCGACGACAAGGTGGTGTACTACTTTGTGCCGCACATGATCCGCTACTACCTCGGCGAGGAACCCATCCTGCCGAACGTCGACACCTACCTCGCCTCCGAGCCGAAGGACTGCGCCTTCATCCTCGACAACCTCGACAAGCTGGTCGTCAAGTCCGCCAACGAGGCCGGTGGTTACGGCATGCTCATGGGCCCCTGGGCCAGTCGCCAGGAGATCGCCGACTTCCGCGTTCAGATCGAGGCGAACCCGCGCAATTTCATCGCCCAAAACCCGATCTCGCTGAGCCGCCACCCGACCTGGGGGGATGACCACTTCGAGGGCCGGCACATCGATCTGCGCCCCTACATCCTCTGCGGCGAGAAGATCGTCGTCACGCCCGGCGGCCTGACCCGGGTGGCTCTGCGCAAGGGCTCGCTGGTCGTCAACAGCTCGCAGGGCGGCGGCTCCAAGGACACCTGGGTGCTGCGCCATGAAGCCCCCTGAATCGCACCGGACTCCAACCTTCCGTCATGCCCCCCTATCCGCTTCCGCACGAACAGGTCGCCCGCCACAAGCAGGCGAACATCATGCTGTCCCGCGTCGCCGGCAGCCTGTACTGGATGAGCCGCTACCTCGAGCGCGCCGAGAACCTGGCGCGCCTGGTCGACGTCAACCTGCAGATCCTGCTCGATTTCGGCCAGGTCTCCGATGAGACGCTCAAGGAGCACTGGCTGCCGATCCTGCGCTCGACCGACGACGAGGATCTGTTCTTCCAGTTGTACGAACATGCCGACAGCGCCAGCGTCACCGAGTTCCTGACCTTCCGCTCGGAGAATCCCAACTCGCTGTTCTCCTGCATCTCCGGCGCGCGGGAGAATGCCCGCCAGGTGCGCGACCAGATTTCCACGGAGATGTGGGAGGTCCTCAACGAGGCCTACCACTTCATCAAGGGCGCCAACGCTGCGCGGGTCTGGCACGACGGCGCCAGCGCCTTCTACGACCAGATCAAGCGCTACTCGCACCTGTTTCAGGGCATCACGGTCTCGACCTTTTCCAGGAGCGAGGGCTTTGAGTTCATCCAGTTCGGCAAGTACCTCGAGCGCGCCGACAAGACAACGCGGCTGCTCGACATGAAGTACCACATCCTGCTGCCGAAGATCACCGACGTCGGTGGCGCGGTCGACGCCGCCCAGTGGCAGGCCGTGCTGCGCTCGGCGAGTGCGGTCGAGGCCTACCGCCGCTTCTACGTCGCCGACATCCTCTTTGCCAAGGTCATCGAGTTTCTCATCTTTCAGGCCAGTTTCCCGCGCTCGCTGCTGTTCTGCCTGCAGCAGATGGATCACTTCGCCCACCTGATCGCCGACGTGCCCCAGGGCGAGTACCGCAGTCCGGGCGAGCGGCGCTTTGGCAAGTTCCTCAACAACCTGCACTTCACCACCGTGCAGGACATCATTCAGCAGGGCCTGCACGAGTTCCTCATGCAGGTCCAGGATGAGATCGGCGCCTTTGGCACGCATCTCTACGACGCCTTCATGTTCGCGCCACCGGTCGATCTGCAGGCCGAGATCCGCTTCCATCAGCAGCAGGAACAGCAGCAGCAGCGCGCCCTCTGAAAGCGGATTTCGCTTGCACGCCGCCCTCATCCCCGCAACGCCATTCCCCTCTTGCCCCCGACCGAATCCACGCCTCCCGCCACCGGCCTGCGCCTGCGTGTCCGTCACCTCACGCGCTTTTTGTACGAAGGACCGGTGCAGGACAGCTACAACGATGCCCGGCTCTGCCCGGTCTCCGACCCGTTGCAGCGCTGCGTCTCTTTTGAACTCAGCCTGCACCCGCCAGTGCCGGTGCACACCCACCACGACTTCTACCTCAACCGCGTCGATCACTTCGAGGTGCATGAGCCGCACGACCGACTGGAGGTCGAGTCGGTCGCCATCGTCGAAACCCGCGTCGATCCGCGCGGCACGCCGCCCTCCGGCCTGGTGACCGACCACCTTGCCGCGCCCGAGGTGCACGAAAACTACTTTGATTTTGTCGTCGAATCAAAGTTCGTGCCGCAGAACGTCGCCATCTGGCGCGAGGCCGCCGACGCGCTTCATGGCGAGGTCGGCGACCTCTGGGGCGATGCCGTGCGGCTGGGCCGGCATGTGCATGCCACCTTTGCGTACGATCCGGACTGGACCCATGTCCACACCGATGCCGCCGAGGCCCTGCGCGACCGCCGCGGCGTCTGCCAGGATTACGCCCATGTCATGATCGCGCTGTGCCGGAGCCGCGGCATCCCGGCACGCTATGTGAGCGGCTACTTTTACAGCGGCCGCACCGGCGATGAAAACGAGGCCTCGCACGCCTGGGTCGAGGTCTTCCTGCCCGGCTTCGGCTGGAAGGCCTGGGATCCCACGCACGATCGCGAGGCGGATGCCCGCTACGTCAAGCTGGCCATCGGGCGCGACTACGACGATGCCAAGCCGGTCAGCGGTCGCTTCCGCGGCACGGCCAGCCGCCGCATTGAGGTCGTCGTGCAGGTGCGCCGACTCGATTGAGCCGCGCACTTTGGCAAATCCCGGCTGGCGCCGGCACCGCCTTGCGGGTATGGACACCGATGCCTTTTTCCGCCCTCGGCCTCGCTCCCGTCATCCTGAAAGCCATTCAGGAGGCCGGGTACACGGAGCCCACGCCGATTCAAACTGCCGCCATTCCCGCCGTCATCAAGGGCGGCGACGTCATCGGCATCGCCCAGACTGGCACCGGCAAGACCGCCGCCTTCACCCTGCCGATCCTCACCCGTCTCGCCGAGGCACCGCCCGCCACCGGCCGCGCCCGCACCCGCGTGCTGGTCCTGGCACCGACCCGCGAACTGGTTGCCCAGATTGAGGAGAACGTGCTCGCCTACGCCCGCCACCTGCCGCTGCGCATCGCCCGCGTCTTTGGCGGGGTCGGCGAAAAGCCGCAGAAGGACGCGCTGCGCTCCGGTGCCGACATCGTCATCGCCTGCCCGGGCCGCCTGCTCGACCTCATGAGCCAGGGCTGCGCCGATTTCACCGGCCTGCAGCACCTGGTGCTCGATGAGGCTGATCGCATGCTCGACATGGGCTTTCTGCCTGACATCCGCCGTATCCTCCGCCAGTTGCCCGCCAAGCGCCAGACCCTGCTGTTCTCGGCGACCCTGTCGAAGGAAATCGAGGCGCTCACCCGCGAGTTCCAGCATAATCCGCAGCTGGTCCAGGTCGGTCGCCGGTCGAACCCCGCGGAAACGGTGGCCCAGTTCGTCCACGAAGTGCCCCGCCACCTCAAGCAGGCCCTGCTGGAGCGACTGCTCGAGGATGAGAAGATGCAGATGGTGCTGGTTTTCAGTCGCACCAAGCACGGGGCCGACAAGATCGCCCGCAAGCTCGAGAAGACCGGGATCACCTGCGCCACCCTGCATGCCAACCGCTCGCAGAACCAGCGCCTGCGCGCGCTCGCCGATTTCAAGGACTGGAAGGTACGCGTGCTGGTGGCGACCGACATCGCCGCGCGCGGCATCGATGTCGACGGCATCTCGCACGTGGTGAACTACGACTTCCCCCACGTCGTCGAGGACTACGTGCACCGCATCGGCCGCACCGGCCGTGCCCAGGCGATTGGTGATGCCATCAGCTTTGTCAGCCCCGACGAGATGGACGATCTGCGCAAGTTGGAAAAGTTCATCGGTCGCGGCCTGGTTCGCAAAAAGCTCGAGGGCTTCGATTATCGTGCCGCGGCTCCGGCCGGCGCCGCTGCGGAAGCCGAGCGCGAGGAGCGCCGTGGCGGCCCGCGCGGTCGCCAGGGAGGCGGTGGCGGTCGCCAGGGCCAGCGCGGGCGTTCGCCGCAGGGTGAGTCCGCTCGCTCGGGCGGTCGCGGTGGCCGTGACGGCGGTCGGGGTCGCCCGGATGCCGAGTCGGGTTCGGACAGGCCGCGTCAGGAGAAGCCCCGCCAGGACAAGCCGCGCGGTCCGGCCAGCTCGGGTCGCTCCGCACCGGCTTCGGCCAAACCCACTGCCACCGGCGCGCGCAAGCTCTGGAATCGGCTGACCGGACGCTGAGCCCAGGATTCGCGGCATTTCCGCGCTTGCGACCTGCGCGCCCCGGCGCTCCATGTGCCCTCGCATGTCCGCCGCCCACGCTCCCACCGTCGTTCTCGAAAACTTCTACCCCTGCCTGGAGGGCGGTCGTCATGCCGTCAAGCGCATCGTCGGCGAACCGCTTGAGGTTTGGTGCGACGCCTTCACCGACGGCCATGTGGTCATGAGCGCCGTGCTGCGCTGGCGCCTGCAGGGCAGTCGCCGCTGGCAGGAGGCGCCGATGCAGCCGGTCGACAACGACCGCTGGCACGGTCGCTGCGAGTTCAGCAAGGTGGGTCGCTGGGAGTATGTCGTCGAGGCCTGGGCCGACAGCTTCAAGGGCTGGAAAAAGACTTTCGTGGTGCGTGTCGAGGCCGCCGACCCGGATGTGCCGGTCGAGGCGCTGGAAGGCGCGCGCCTGCTGCGCGAGGCTGCCGGTCGCGCCCGCGGCGCCGGGGCCGCCGAGGCGGCCGCGCAGCTCGAGGAGATCGCCGACCTGCTCGCCGGTCGCCCGGCTGCCGGCCTGCTCGACGTTCTGCAGTCGGCCGAACTGCAGGCCCTGATGGATGCTTTTGCCGATCGCTCCCTGTCGACCACCTCCGCGCCGCTTGGCGTCATTGTCGAGCGCGAGCGCGCCCGGTTCTCGGCCTGGTACGAATTTTTCCCGCGCGGCGCCGAGGGCCGGGCCGACAAGCACAGCACCTTCCGCGACTGCCTGCCGCGTCTTGATGACGCCAAGGAGATGGGCTTCGATGTCATCTACTTCCCGCCGATCCATCCGATCGGCATCACCGCGCGCAAGGGCCGCAACAACACCCTTACCGCCCTGCCGGGCGATGTCGGCAGCCCCTGGGCCATCGGTGGCCCGGCCGGTGGCCATCGCGCGATCGAGCCGCAGCTCGGCACGCTGGAGGACTTTGTCTGGCTGGTCGGCGAGGCGAAGAACCGCGGTTTGGAAATCGCCCTCGACTTCGCCATCAACTGCTCGCCGGATCATCCCTACGTGAAGCAGCATCCGGAGTGGTTTTACCAGCGGCCCGACGGCAGCATCCGTTACGCGGAAAACCCGCCGAAGAAGTACCAGGACATCTACCCGCTCAACTTCCACTGCGCCGACTGGAAGAACCTCTGGCGCGAGCTGATCGACGTCGTGCTGTTCTGGGT
>CANNUR010000038.1 GCA_947523045.1 uncultured Prosthecobacter sp. | reverse complement strand
TCTCTAAACGCCGCTCGGCCCGGAAAGCCGACACCTCATGAAGCATGCCCCTGTTTGCTTCGTTCTCAATTCCCAGACCCGCATGAAAAGCCTCTTCTCTTGCCTCCTGCTCGTTCCCGTGCTTGCCCTCGCCACTGACCCGGCACCGCCCGCCGGGCAGATCTGCCAGCCGGAAAAACTCGTGTCTGCCGAGACCTTCGACCGCCCCGAAGCCTTCCTCGGCAAGGCGCCGCCCACCGCCCCCGGCTGGCGCGGCGGCATCGGCACCTGGAGCATCCGCGACGGCGCCGCCTACGCGGTTCAGGAGGGCCCCAGCGAAAAGCGTCCGAACGGCCATGAAGCGGTGTGCGAGCACGTCGTCGATCTGGGCGACTACCTGCTGACGGCTGAGTTCAAGCTGGGAGCCTCGCCGCAGATTGGCTTTGTCTGTCGCGACACCCACCAGCCCAACCATCACCAGGGCCGCGTCGTCATCACACCGACGGCGATCTGGATTCAGAAGATGAGCGGCATCGCCAAGGAGACCCGCCGCGAAGAGCTCACCAAGATCCCGGTGAAGCTGGATCCCAACACCTGGCACCGCATCACCGTTGAAGTCTGTGGCGACCGCTTTTTCGCTCGCATCGGCACTCACGTCCTCGAAGCGAGGCACGAACGCTTCCGCGATCGCAAGGGCCGCATCGGCTTTGTCGCCCGCGGCGAAGGCGCGCAGTTCCGTGCCGTGTCGCTGTGGAGCGCCCGGCCAAAGCCCTGAACCCCCGCCCCTGCCTGTCGAAACGATTTGCCGTCCAATGCCACGCGTTGCGCGCCTTGTATGCCACACCCTTTCAGCACCCTCATGAACCGCCGTCATTTTCTTCAGACCTCCCTCGCCAGCAGTCTCGCGCCCCTTGCCGCCCTGGCGGCCGGTGGCAGAAAACCGCGCATCCTCCTGCGCAACGGTTGGCAGAGCCAGAACATTGGCGACATCGCCCACTACATGGGCATGATGGAACTGCTGCAAAAACACGGCATCGACGCCGAGGTGCGCTTCTGGACCAGCAACATGGAGAACGGCGCGGATGCCCTGTTCAAAAAGCATTTCCCGGACGTTCCCTTCTTCAAGGACAAGGAAAGCGTCGCCAAGGCCTTTGCCGAATGTGATTTTCTCCTGCACGGCTCCAGTTCCGGCTTCGGCGCCTGGAAAGATGTCCGTCGCTGGCATCAGGAGACCGGCAAACCCTTCGGTGTCATGGGCATCTCCCTCACCAGTGCGGAACCGGAACTGCTCGAAACGCTGGGCCAGGCCAGGTTCGTGTACTTTCGCGACGGCGTTTCGGCACAGGCGGCAACCGGCATTCTGGGGGTGCCCAAGCCCCCCGCCATGGGCTGGGGACCGGACACCGCCTTCGGCATCGTCAAGCTGCGCGACGAGGCACGCGCCACCGCCTACCTCAAGGCCAACGGCCTGGAGGAGGGCAAATTCCTCTGCTGCATCCCGCGCTACCGCTGGACCCCGTTCTGGACCCTGCACAAGAATCGCGCGAAGGACGAGGCCAAGTTCGCCCGCAGCGAGGCGATGAAGGAACACGACCATGCTCCGCACCGCGAGGCCATCATCCGCCTGGTGCGCGAGGCCGGCGTCAAGGTGCTCGTCACGCACGAGGATCAGACCCAGATCCAACTCGGCAAGGAAGTCCTCTATGATCCGCTGCCTGCCGATGTGAAAAAGCACGTTGTCTGGCGCGATTCCTACTGGCTCACTGACGAGGCCCTGAGCATCTACGTGCGCAGCCTCGGCCTCTTCGGCAATGAAATGCACAGCCCCATCCTGTGCATCGCCAACGGCATTCCCGCCGTGGTCGGCCGCTGGGACGAACAGACCAACAAGGGTTTCATGTGGCGCGACATCGGCCTGGATGACTGGCTCTTCACCCTGGACGACGAGGCGCGCCTTGCCCGCCTGCCCGAAACCGTGCTCGCCTTCGCCAAGGATCCCGCCGCCGCCAAGGCCAAGGCGGAGCGGGCACGGCAGATCGTGCTGGCCAAGCAGCGTGAGCAATTCGACACGCTGCGCCGGGCCCTCGCCTGAGGGGTACATGCAGGCCATCACGGTGGCTGAAAATTGTTTCATCGATTTGTCCTCCCCGGGGCGGGTCATTCGTCGAAAGGGTGACGGGCCGCTTGCAAGCCGCCTGTCTGCCTCAGTAACCTTCACTGCCACCTCCTATGAACCCGCTCCCGCGCCTGCTGTCCGCCATCGCTCTCCTGGCTCTCACCGCCTGCCAGACAGGAAAACCCACCCCCACGACCTGCCTGGATCTGCCACCTTACCGGGGCTCCGCCGACTTTGAGCGCATGAAGACGCTTGTGGGCCGCTGGACCGCCGAATCCCCGGAGATGGGAAAAATGAACACCGAATTCCGCCTCATCGCGGGGGATTCCGTCATCGAGGAGCGCTTTGCCAAAAATACGCCGATGGAGATGCTCAGCACCTACCATGATGTGGATGGCAAGCTCACCATGACCCACTACTGCATGCTCCGCAACCAGCCCCGCATGAAGGTGACCCGGCGCACGGCGGACTCGCTGACCTTCGATCTGGCACCGACGCCCGGCCTGAATGTCAGGAAGGACAAGCACATGCATGGAGCCACCTACACCTTCCTCGACGCGGACCACTTCAAGCTCGAAGGCGTGGCCTGGGAGAATGGCAAAAGCACCCCCTGCGGTCCTCCCGTGATCTTCACGCGCCAGTAGCCCGCTGCATTGCTCCCATGCACATGCCGATGGACGACACCCGCAAGTCCGAAGGCAACCAGACTCACGTCGTGCGGGTCATCCACAACCGAAGTACACGCCCTTCAGCCAATGCACTCATTCCTGCTACTTTCTCGCGGCCAGTGGGACAAGACATCCTCCAAAGCCGACATCGAGGCCGCCATCGGCCGGTTTTACGCCTGGTATGAGGCGAACCTTGAAAAGGGCAGCTTCAAGCCCGGTTCACGCCTCACCCTGGAGGCGGCCCTCGTGACCCGCGAAGGCATCCGCACCGATGGCCCGTTCGCCGAAGGCAAGGAGGTCATCGGCGGCTACTGGATCATCGTTGCGGAGAGCCTCGAAGCGGCGGCCACCCTGGCGGCGGAGAGTCCCGTCCTGCTGCATGGCATCCGCTATGAAATCCGGCCGCTGGAGTCGGAGCGCGGCTCCGCCTACCGCCACACGAACGAAACGCCCACCGAATGAATCCGAACCCGCAGCAAACCACCGGCGAGCATTTGCTCCTCATCCGCGGCACGCATTGGAACAGCGGCCTCTCTCCTGCCGAGCTCCAGCGCATCATGACCGACTTCTACGGCTGGGTCGAAGGTCTGCAAAACAGCGGACAGCTGCGCGGTGCGCAGCCGCTGATGGAGTCTGGCAGGCTCGTCACCGGCCCGCAAGGCCTGGTCACCGACGGCGTTTTTGCCGAGTCCAAAGAAGCGATCGCGGGCTACTTCCTGCTCGCCGTGGCCTCCACGGAAGAGGCCGTGAAACTTGCGCAAGCCTGCCCCATTCTCGCCCATGGTGCCGAGATCGAAGTACGCCCGGTCGCCGACCTCTGCCGTCCCATGGCAGAGGTGAAGGCGGCACAGCCTTGACAACCCCACCCATACCCCATGAAACTGCCTGGAACCTACCTCGACGGCTTCCTGCTTCCCGTACCCACGGCCAAGCTGGAAGCGTATCGCCAACTCGCCCAACAAGCCGCCGCGATTTGGCTCGAACACGGAGCGCTGAATTATGTGGAAGCCGTGGCGGATGATCTCACCACGGACTTCTGCCGCTCGTTTGCATCCGCTGCCGATGCTCAGGAGGATGAAACCGTCGTGTTTGCCTTTGCCGTCTTTGCCGACCGCTCCGCGCGTGATGCCGCCAATGCCAAAATCATGGCCGATGAACGACTCAAAGCACTCTGCCCCGCCAGCAACGCCCTCTTCGACAGCAAGCGCATGGCCTTCGGCGGCTTCAAGACCCTCGTCAACGAGTAACGCCCCACCCCTCCCCTAGCCTCCTTATGACACCCACTCGCAACCCTGTTGGCTGGTTCGAAATCTACGTCAATGACATGCCGCGGGCGAAAGCCTTCTACGAAGCGGTTTTCGCCACCACGCTTCAACCCCTCGGCAATCCGACCGCCGAGGATGCCGGGCTGGAGATGTGGCAGTTTCCCGGAGGCCCGGACGGCTACGGCTGCCCCGGCACGCTCTGCAAAATGGATGGCTGCGCCGCCGGCGTCGGCGGGACCCTGATCTATTTCTCCTGCGCAGACTGCGCCGTGGAAACGGCGCGCGTCACGGCCAATGGCGGTAGTGTCATCAGGGACAAGTTCGCCATCGGTGAATACGGCTTCATCGCCATCGTCGGCGACACCGAGGGGAACACCATTGGCCTGCATTCGATGAAGTGAAGTCCCTGCCTCACGCCCTTTTCGTCCGTCACAAAGCCCTGCCTGGCTGCCGCGTCCAGTTGCAGCAGGTGTGGGAAAAGCATGTGCAGCCTCGTGCCGCAGCCAATCCTCATCATCTCGCATACTACTTCTGCCACGATGCGGCAGATGCGGATGTCATCTGCGTCTTTCAGCTCTACAGCGACGAGCTGGCAATGAGGGACTTCCTCTCCGGCGACTGGTATCCGGCGTATCTCGCCGAGGTCGCCGCCCTCAGCGCTGCTCCCGCTCAGGTGTTGCCTGCGCATCCCGTCTGGATCAAAGACGCGCCCGCGCCATCATGAACCCTCACGGCGATCGCAGCCCAGGCCTCGTGGCGGATGATCTCTTTCGCCGCGAGGGAGCTCGACTCGTCGCCTCACTTGCGGCGCATCTGGGCACGCACCGGCTGCAACTCGCCGAGGATGTCGTTCAGGAGGCGCTCGTGCGGGCGTTGCAGACGTGGCCGTATCGCGGCATCCCGGAGAACCCCGCCGCATGGCTGACACAGGCGGCCAAGAACCTTGCGCTGGATGCCCTGCGCCGCGAACAGACCTGGCAGCGCAAGGAAGCGCAGGTCGCTTTCGAGCTGGAGCGCTGGCTCACGCACGGCGAGTCCGGCAATGAGCAGGCGATCAGTGACGACACGCTGCGCATGCTCTTCGTCTGCTTTCACCCGCAGCTCTCCATGGAGGCGCAGCTTGCCCTCGCCCTGCGCACCGTGTGCGGTTTGAGCCCGGCGGAAATCGGTGCGGCCTTTTTGACCAGTGAAGCCGCCATCGCGAAACGCCTTGTGCGGGCGCGACAGTTCATTCGCGACCTGCATCTGCCCTTTGCCGTGCCGGATGCCAGCGAACTGCCACAGCGACTCGATGGCGTACGGTCGGCGCTCTATTTGCTCTTCAATGAAGGCTACAAAGCCTCCTCCGGCGACCGCCTCATCCGTGAGGAGCTTTGCCATGAAGCCCTCCGCCTCACACGATTGCTCAGCGAGCATCCAGCCACCGTGCAGCCCGCCACCCAGGCCCTGCTCGCGCTCCTGTGCCTCAACGCGGCCCGCCTGCCTGCCCGCATCAATGCCGCAGGCCAAATCACGCTTCTGCACCACCAGGATCGCAGCCAGTGGGATGCGCGTCTCATCGAGGAAGGCCTTCTCGCGCTCGGCGCGGCCTCCACCGGCGAGAGCATCAGCCCCTATCATGTTGAAGCCGGCATCGCCGCCTGTCATTGCCTGGCCCGTGACGAAGCGGGCACCGACTGGCCCCGCATCCTCGGTCTTTACGACCAACTCCTGCTCCTCAAGCCCACGCCCATCGTTGCCATGAACCGCAGCGTGGCGCTCGCCCGGGTTCACGGCCCGCAGGAAGCTTTGCAGGCCCTCGAAAGCATCCCGAATCGCCCATCGCTCGAAGCGCAGCATCTCTACCATGCCATCCGTGCCAGCTTCATCGAAAAGCTGGACCGCCCCGCCGAAGCCCGCGCCGCCTACCAGCGCGCCGCCGAACTGGCCCCGTGCGAGGCGGAGAAGGAGTTTCTGCAAAGCCTGGCCCTGTCCTGCGTTGCATGATCGCCTCATGAAGCGCCGCCACCTGCTGCAATCGCTCGCCGCCGTGCCACTGGCCGCCGCCGGAACAGCGCGCCCACCCCTGCCGCGCGTCATCTACAGCAATGACCTGACGAACCTTATCTCGTGCGTCAGCCCCTACCACGCCGCACGCGAACCCTTCCGGCCGGAGATGCTCGACGCCTCGATCGATGAGGTCGCTGGCCGCATCGACGCCCACTTCCTGCAGCCAGGCCTGGGTGTCATCCCATTGTGGCCGAGCAGGGTCGTGGATCTGCACGCGCACTTCGCCTGGATCCGGCAGCGCTACGGGCAGAAACCCGATTCCTTCAGCCGCTGGGTGCTCGACGGTGGCGACCTCGTGCAACGCTTCATCGACCGCTGCCGCCTGCGCGGGCAGTCACCCTGGATCTCCCTGCGCCTGAACGACGCCCACCACAAGGAATACGTCGACCCGCAACCGGGCGACAATCCGGGCAGCAGCATCGGCATGAGTGTGACACGCTGGTACGCCGAGCATCCCGAGTATCGCATCAAGCCAGGCTCGCGGCGCGGTGCCGATCTGGTTTTGAACTGGGAGGAGCCAGAGGTGCGCGCGCAAAAACTCGCCCTGATCCGCGAACTCTGCGGGAACTACGCCATCGACGGCCTGGAGCTCGATTTCCTCCGCTTCTACAGCTATTTCCGTGAAACCACGCCGCTGGATCAACGCCACGCCATCATGACCGGCTTCGTGCGGGAGGTGCGCCAGATTCTCGGCCCGCAGCGACGTCTCGGAGCCCGCGTGCCCTGCCACCTGCCCGCGCTCGACGCGCTCGGCCTCGACCTGCCGGCCCTGGTTGCCGCTGGGCTCGAGCTGGTGAATGCCTCGGCTCACTACTTCACCACCCAACAGCACGATCTGGCGTCCCTGCGCCGGCGCACGAACGGGGCGTCGCTGTTCTTTGAGCTCTGTCACACCCTCTGGAAGGGCGACAAGGTGCAGGCGGGTTATGACGTTTTCCCGTTCCGGCGCGCCACGCGTGAGCACCTGCACACCAGCGCCCACTTGGCTTACGCACGAGGTGCCGACGGCATCAGCCTGTTCAACTTCGCCTACTACCGTCAACACGGCCAGGGCGAAGGCCGCGGTGTCTTTGGCGAACCGCCGTTCGACGCGCTCAACGCCCTGCGCGATCCGGCGCTGGTGGCGCGCCAGCCGCAGCACTGGTTCATCGCCGCCGGCTGGCGAGCCCCGGGCATGAAGCCCCTGCAGGTGCCGAGAAACGTCGACCCCGGCCGGCCCGCCCCCTTTCACTTCGATCTCGCCCCGCCCGCCGGCGGCTGGCAGGGCACGGCCCGCCTGCGCGTGCAGACCGACCGCTCTCTTGCCGACGCCCCCTGGCATGCCGTCTGCAACGGCCGGCCCCTGGCTGCCACCAACGATGTCACCGAACCGTACCCGGTGCCTTATCCCGCCCTGCTCGGCCAACCGGCGGAGCTGCGCGCCTGGCAGGTCCCCTCCACGCTGCTGAGCGAAGGCGTCAACCGCCTTGAACTGACAAGCCCCGAAGCCTGCACGATTCTGTTCGTTGACCTGGCCGTGGGTTGAAGGTTCCCTGAAGCGCATGAAGTTCGCCCTCTCCGCATGCTTGTCACTCGTTGCCCTGCTGATCAGCCCGGCCCGTGCCCAGGACCTCGTTGTCTACGGCGGCACGCCGGCGGGCATCGCCGCGGCCGTCACCGCGGCCCGCGCCGGCACATCGGTGGTCCTCGTTGAACCGACCCGCTGGATCGGCGGCATGGTGACGGGGGGCCTCAGCCGCACCGATGTCGGCAAGGAGCAGACCCTTGGCGGTTTCCCCCGCGAATTCTTCGCCCGCGCTGCAGCCGCCAAACCGGACACAGCGATGTGGTATGCGGAGCCGTCGGTCAATCTGAACACCTTTAAGGCAATGCTGACCGAGGCCGGCGTCAAGGTTTTCACCGGTCAGTCGCTGCAGGGCGTGGTCAAGGAGGGTGCGCGCCTCGTCAGCCTGACCACGACCGACGGCACGGTGCACCGCGGGTCGATGTTCATCGACGCCAGTTACGAGGGCGACCTCATGGCGGCGGCAAAGGTGGGTTACACGCTGGGACGCGAAAGCCGCGCGCAGTATGGCGAGAGCCTGGCCGGCTATCATCCCATGCCGATCCGGCTGCGCACGGTCGAGGTGATGGAAAGCGATTGCCCGAGCATCGGCGGCACCGGTCCCTCCTACATCCATGGCACGCCGGTGAGTCTGTCCGGGCTCGATGACAAGGGCCGACCCATTTTCGGAGTCTTCCCGGCACCCAAGCTGCAGCCGGGCGACGCCGATCACCGCCTCCAGGCCTACAACTTCCGCCTCTGCGTCACCCAGCGTGCCGATCTGCTCGTGCCCTTTCCCAAGCCGGCAACCTATGACCCGTCGCGCTACGAACTGCTGCTGCGCCTGATCCGCGCCTTTCCCGGCATCCGCTTTGGCCGCCTCTTCCACGTCGGCGCCACCTCGCACGGCAAATTCGATCTCAACGCCCAGGGACTCTTCTCCACCGATTACCCGGGGGCCAACTATGAGTATCCCGATGGCGATGCCGCCACCCGTGCGCGCATCTGGCAGGATCACATTGACTTCATCCAGGGCATGCTCTGGTTCCTCGGCCATGATGAGCGCGTACCGCCAGCCCTGCGCGAGCAAACCCTCAGTTGGGGGCTGTGCCGGGACGAGTTTGCCGACAACGGTCACTGGCCCTATGCCCTGTACATCCGCGAGGGCCGGCGCCTGATCGGTGAACACGTCATGACCCAGCGCGATCTGCAGACCGAGATCTTCAAGGACGACAGCGTCGCCATGGGTTCCTTCCTGATCGATTGCCACATCGTCCAGCGCATCCTCGCCGAGGACGGCACGGTGCGCGACGAGGGCAGCTTCCACGACACCCCCGTGCTGCCCTATCAAATCGCCTACCGCAGCCTGACGCCGAAGCGAGCCGAATGCGAAAACCTGCTGGTACCGGTCTGCCTGTCGGCCAGCCACATCGCCTACTGCTCGATCCGCATGGAGCCGGTTTACATGGCCCTTGGCCAGGCCTGCGGCCTTGCGGCGGTGCAGGCGCTGCGTGCGCAGTCTGCGGTGCAGGCCATCGACGTGCCCGCCCTGCAAAAGCAACTGCGCGAGCAGCAGGCCGTGCTCGACCTGCCCGAACTGGCGAAGATCCCGCGCTCCGCCAAGCTGCCCGGCCTCGTGCTCGACGACAGTCAGGCGGAAAAAGTCGGTCACTGGACCGCCAGCAGCTATGGCATGCCGGTCGATGGCGCCAGTGTGCACGACGCCGACGGCGAGAAGGGGCGCCTCAGCATCACCTACCGACTGACCGTGCCTGCGGACGGTCGCTACGAGGTGCGAGTCTCCTACGCCGCCGCTCCCAACCGCGCGAGCAACGTGCCGGTGCAAATCGGGCATGCCGACGGCACCGACACCGCCATCGTCAATCAAAAGCGCAAGCTGCCCGAGGAGGATCCCTTCCTCAGCCTGGGTCGCTTCCGATTTGAAGCCGCCAAGCCCGCAGTCATCACGATTCGCAACGGGGACACGGATGGCATTGTCGGCGCCGACGCCGTGCAACTCCTGCCTCAACCCTGACACGAACGGCTCGGTTCAGATCAAGAATCACAGCAACGATGGCAACTCCCCTGCTGTCATGCAGACCACCGTCGGTCTCGTCCACATCACCTGGACCTGGAAACGCGAGTTCATCAAACACGTTGTGCTCGACCCGGCACGGCTGATCACCCGGCCGATCCAGGGCGACGTGTGGCCGGAGTGAGGCGGAGGTCAAGGATGCGCAACCCGCTTCAAGAAGGGGCATGCACCGGTCGTTGCCGGAAGTCGCGGGACGTTTTAGCGGAAGGCGTGATTTCTCTGCCGCCTGCTGCGCTCCAAAAAAGCATTTCATCGCTTCAGCGCGCCTGCGCCCAGCCACATCCCGTCGAGATGAATCTCAAAAGTACTCTGCGCACCTGCCGCCCCCCCTGGATCGGCCTGCTGCCACTTGTGGCGGCCCTGATTCTCCTGCCGGGCTTTTCCCCCACCGTCCATGCCGCTCCGCCCAACATCCTGCTCATCCTCTGCGATGACCTCGGCTACGGCGACCTTGGCTGCTACGGCCAGAAGCAAATCCTGACGCCCAACCTCGATCGACTGGCCAAGGAGGGCACGCGCTTCACCCAGGTTTATGCCGGTTCCTCCGTGTGTGCGCCCTCGCGCTGCTGCCTGATGACCGGTCGGCACAACGGCCACAGCCGCATCCGCGACAACATCCCGCACGGAATCTTCCTGCGCGACGAGGATCTGACCCTTGCCGAAATCTTGAAACCGGCCGGCTATCGCACCGGCGCCATCGGCAAGTGGGGCCTCGGCACGCATCCTTCCGAAGGGGTGCCGGAACGCCAGGGGTTCGACCACTTCTACGGACACCAGGATCAGGATCAGGCGCACTTTTATTATCCGGATCACCTCTGGGACGGCGGCCGCGTCGTCCTGCTGCCGGGCAACCGGGGCGAACACAGGCAGCAGTACACCCATGACCTGTTCACCGAGCGCGCCCTTGAGTTTGTCGGCGCGCAACGAGAGCAGCCTTTTTTCCTCTACCTCGCCTACACCCTGCCACACTGGTCAGACTACCCACTGAAGTCGGACGACTCCCAGATCGTGCCCAGCGACGCCCCCTACAGTGATCGCGACTGGCCGCAGGTGGAGAAGAATTATGCAGCCATGGTGACCATGATCGATCGCGACGTCGGCCGACTCATGGACCGCCTCAGTGAGCTGGGACTCGACCGCGACACCCTGGTGATTTTCACCAGCGACAACGGTCCCTCGGCCGAAGCCAAGCATGATCCCGCCTTCTTCCAGAGCGCCGGCCCGCTGCGCGGCAGCAAACGCGATCTTTATGAGGGTGGCATCCGCGTGCCCATGCTGGTGCGCTGGCCTGGGCGCGTGCCGGCGGGACGGGTCAGCGACGAGGTCTGGACCCACTGGGACCTGTTGCCGACGCTCGCTGAGATCGCCGGGCAAGCCGTGCAGACCCAGGTCGAGGGTCGCTCCGCACTCGCCACCCTCGAAGGCGGCCCCGCGCCGGAGCGCGACTTCCTCTACTGGGATTACGGCCACACACGCGGCCTGTACAAGCAGGCCCTGCGCCAGGGCGACTGGAAGGCCGTGCGCCCAGCTCCCGGCAAACCGCTCGAACTCTACGACCTGCGCTATGACAGCGCGGAAAGCCAGGATATCGCCGACCGTCATCCCGAGGTCGTCAAGGAACTGGAGCGCCTGATCGCCCAAGCCGCCGAGCCTGATCCGCTTTATCCCATCGCGCCGGCCAAACCCGCCAAGGCCCGCAATCCATGATCCGTCTCCTGCTCGCCCTGGTTCTGGTGGGTGCCGCCGTCGCGGCACCGCCCAATTTCATCCTCATCGTCGCCGATGACCTCGGTTACGGCGATCTCGGCTGCTACGGGGGCAAGGCCCAGACACCGCACCTCGACCGCCTCGCCGCCGAAGGTGTCCGCTTCACCGATTTCCACAGCAACGGCAGCGTCTGTTCGCCGACGCGTGCCGCCCTGCTCACGGGTCGCTACCCGCACCGCCTCGGCATTGAAACCGCCCTGCCAACCGACTGGCATGACAACGGCCTCGGTGCCCCGCGCAACCGCGGCGAGGTGACGCTGGCGACCCGCCTGCGCGCCGCCGGTTACGCCACCGCGATCTTTGGCAAGTGGCATCTTGGCAAGCACCTCGACAGCAATCCGGTGCGTCATGGGTTCGACGAGTTTCGCGGCCTGACCTGCGGCTGCGGCGATTACTTTGCCAAGCTCGACCGCACCGGTATGGAGGACTGGTGGCATAATGAAACACGCGTCGAGGAGAGCGGCTACGTCACCGAGGTGCTGACCGACCATGCCGTGCGCTTCATCGGCGAGCAGCGCGACCGGCCCTTCTTCCTCTACCTGCCGCACCTTGCCATCCACTTCCCCTGGCAGACGCCCGAAGACGCCGGCCGCGGCACCCGCCAGCCTGGAGAGGCCTTCAATAGCAATGAGCCCGGCCCCAACAGCAAGCTCGGACCGCACGAGCCGGAGGAGGTCGCTCAAACCGTGGTGCGGATGATCGAATCCCTCGATGTTGGAGTGGGCCGCGTGCTGGCGGCCCTGCATGAGCACGGCCTCGACGAACGCACGCTGGTGGTCTTCACCTCCGACAACGGCGGCTATCGTCGCTACGCCAAGGCCTGGACCCAGGGCATCTCCAACAACGGTCCGCTGCGCGGTCAAAAGGGCGACGTCCATGAGGGCGGTCATCGCGTGCCGGGCATCGCCCGCTGGCCGGGCCGCATCCCGGCCGGCCGCGTCACCGCTGCCACGGCGATGAGCATGGATTTGGCCCCCACCTTCCTCGAGTTCGCCGGTCTGGCAGCACCGGCAGCCGGCTCGCCGAATGCCTTCGACGGCGTTTCCCTGGTGCCGCTGCTGACCGAGGATGCCGCCCTGCCGGAGCGTGCCCTGTTTTGGCGCCACACCGGCCCCGGTGGCCCGCGTGCGGTCCGACTCGGCCCGTGGAAACTCGTGCAACCGCCGGGTCGCCAACCCGCCGAACTGTACCGTCTGGACGAGGACCTCGGCGAAGCGCAGAATCGTGCCGCCGCCGAACCCGAACGCGTCGCCCGTCTGCAACGGCTGCTGCAGGGTTGGGAAAGGTCTCTTGAGATCACCCGCTGAAGCTTCCCCAAAGACACCATGACTCTCCGTCTCTTCCTGCTCTGCCTCGCCCTCGCCGGCACTGCTGATGCCGCGCCGTCCAACGTGCTCTTCCTCGTCGCCGATGACCTCAACTGCGCCCTCGGCGCCTACGGCGACAAGACGGCGGTCACGCCCCACCTCGACCGCCTCGCCGCGCGCGGTCTGGTCTTCCAACGCGCCTACTGCCAGCAGGCGGTCTGCAATCCCTCGCGCTCCTCCTTCCTCACCGGCCTGCGGCCCGACACGGTCGGAGTCGATGACCTGCGCAAGGGTTTCCGCGACACCGCCCCCAACGGCAACAAGCTCGTCACCCTGCCCCAGCACTTCAAGAATCAGGGCTGGTTCTGCCAGAACATCGGTAAATTGTTTCACAACATGGGCGACACCCAGGACCGCGTGTCGTGGTCGATCGACGAAGTCCTGCATGCCGGCACGCACGCGGCGGACACGGTGTTTGCCAACACGCCGCGCCGCCCCGGTGATGCGCCACCCGGCTACAAGGCCCCGGTCACCGAGGCGCTCGACGTGCCCGACACCGCTTATCGCGATGGCCAGATCGCCCGCCTCGCCGCTGCCGTGCTGCGCGATCGCGCGGGCCAATCGCAGCCCTTCTTCCTTGCCGTCGGTTTCTGGCGGCCTCACCTGCCATTTGTCGCGCCGAAGAAATACTGGGACCTCTACGATCCCGCCGCCATCCCCCTGCCGGAGCCGGCGACCGCACCGCAGGGCGCGCCGGCGATCGCCCTTCATGCCTCGGGTGAAATCCGCGGTTACGGCGGCCCACCCAAGGACCGCGCCTTCAACGCCGAGGAAACCCGTCACTACCGCCACGGCTATTATGCCTCGATCAGCTTCCTCGATGCCCAGATCGGCCTCATCCTCGACGCGCTCGATGCCTCGGGTCAGGCGGAGCGCACGATCATCGTCTTCACCTCCGACCACGGCTTCCACATCGGCGAGCACGCCCTTTGGGGCAAGACCTCCAACTTCGAGCTCGACGCGCGCGTGCCGCTGATCGTCGCCGATCCGCGCCAGCCGGCCGGCCAGGGCCGCAAGACCGGCGCGCTGGCGGAACTTGTCGATCTGTACCCAACCCTCGCCCAACTCGCCGGCATCGCCGACACGCTGCCAAAAAATCTGGAGGGCAATGACCTCTCGCCGGTGCTGGCCGATCCCAACGCGACGGTAAAAACCGCCGCCTTCACCCAGCATCAGCAGCCGTTTTACGGACCGCCTTCCAACTGGCAAGCCTGGGGGCGATCGATCCGCACCGAGCGCTGGCGCTACACCGAGTGGCGCGCCCTAGCCGACGGCCAGCTCATCGCCCGCGAACTCTATGACCACGCCAGAGACCCGCTGGAGACGCGCAACCTGGCCGGGCAGACCGAGCTGACGGAGACGATGACGCCGCTCGCCGCGCAACTGGCGGAGCGCTTTTGCAAGAAGTGAAGGCCCTTGATGGCAGGGCCTCCCTCGCCGCGTATCTGTCGGCATGATCCGTTTGACTTTCGCCAGCCTCCTCCTCGCCATCAGCCCGCCCGCCGAGACGCCGTCCTCGCTGCACGGCCTGCCGCTCGTTTTCCAAGAGGACTTCGAGAAGGGCCGCGAGCGCTGGCAGGTGACCGATGAAACAAGTTGGACGCATCGCGTGGTCGAGGGCAACGCCGTCTTCGGCATCAATCGTCGCGAAAGCGACTACCAGCCGCCGCATCGCAGCCCGCTGCACATCGCTTTGCTCAAGGACGTCACCGCCGCGGATTTCGTGCTGACCTTCAAGGTGCGCAGCACCAAGGACACCGGCAATCACCGCGACTGCTGCGTCATCTTCAACCACCAGGATGCCTCCCACTTTTATTACGTCCACCTCGGCGCCAAACCCGACCCGGCCAGCGGCCAGATCATGATCGTGCAGAACGCCCCGCGCCGGCCCCTGACGAACAACACCCGGCCGGTGGCCTGGACCAACGGCTGGCATCAGGTCAAGGTCGTGCGCGAGGTCGCCTCGGGACGCATCGACGTCTATTTCGACGACATGGTGAAACCGCACCTGAGCGTCACCGACAAAACCTTCGGCCGCGGCCGCATTGGCCTCGGCTCGTTTGACGACATGAACGACTTCGATGACATCCGCCTGTATGCGCAACCCTGACCCTTTCCGCCTGACCCGTCGCGCTTGGCTGCCACTGGCCGCCGCCCTGCTGCTCACGCCCGCCGGCTTTGCCCAGGAGCCGGAGAAGGGGGTGCCGCCCGGCGTCCGCCTGCACCGCGACCTCGCCTACATCCCCGATGGCGATCCCGCGCAAAGGCTCGACCTCTACCTGCCCGCCACCCTGCCGGAAAAGCCGCTGCCCCTGATCGTCCACATCCACGGTGGCGGCTGGCGTGCCGGCAACAAATTCCCCTGCCCGGTCGCCAACTACGCCCGCCTCGGTTACGCGGTCGCCAGTGTCGGCTACCGCTTCAGCCAGAAGGCGGTCTTTCCCGCGCAGATCCAGGACTGCCAGGCAGCGATCCGCTGGCTGCGCGCCCACGCGGCCACCCATCACCTTGATCCGGACCGCGTCGGTGTCGTCGGCGGTTCGGCTGGCGGCCATCTCTCCGCCCTCGTCGGCACCACCGGCGGCAAGGGGATTTTCCCGCCCATCGGCGGTCACACCGACGCCAGCGACCGCGTGCAGGCGGTCTGCGACATCTACGGCCCGACCGATTTCACCACCGTCGTGCGGCAGGCGGGCGAGGATCCGAACGTGAAGAACATCTTTGCCTTCAACACGCCCTCGGATCCGTACTCGTCGCTCATCGGCGCACGGCTCGACGAGACCGCCAAGGCGCAGGCGGTCAGTCCGGTGCACTACGTCAACAAGGACAACCCGCCCTTCCTGATTCTGCACGGCACCCACGACGCCCTGGTGCCCTACGCCCAGAGCGTGCAGTTCGAGGCCACGCTGAAGGCCGCCGGCGTGCCCGTCTGGCTGCAGACCCTGCCCGGCGCCGGTCACGGCGGGCCGTCGTTCGCCTGGCCGGGCGTGCAGCAGCTCATGCGCGACTTCTTCGACAAACACCTCAAGGGCGCCGATGTCGAACTCCGGCTCGTGCCTGCGGAGAAGTAGCCATACTCCAGTGCTTCAGCCCGACTCCGGCAGGAAGGTGGGAAACACCAGGCCGCGGGCACCGATTACCGGGGCGGTGGACTGGGCAACATGCAGTTCGACATTGCGGGCGCCCCAGGCATAGGCGGTGCGCACAAGGCCGGCGGCGGCGCAGGGCACGAGGAAAACGACGGTACGACCGCGCAGCAGGTCGAGTGCGCGCCAAAGCAGCGCCGCGCCGCTGGCTTCATCAGCGGCGACACCGGGTCCGATCATGGTGAAGCTGGGGTGATCGCTGACCACGAGCACACCGTTGATCTGACCCGCGGAATCTTCGGACACGAGCACCTGCCAGGATCCGGCGCGGTTGGCGAGGAAGAAGGCGTAGTCCTTCTCGCGGCGGATGCCCTGCAGGGACTGCTCGAAATCGGCCAGCCGCGCCGCCTCATCGGTGCGCGCCGGTCGCACGCGTTCGACACCGGCCGGCGCGGCGGCCGAGAGGCCATCGGCTGGTACGCTGAGCAGCAGATCCTGGAAGATCGCACCGGGCACGAAGCCGAGCCGGGTGTACAGCGAAAAGGAATCGAGGTTGAGCAGGCTCGACACCAGCCGCGCCGGCTTGCCCAGAGCCTGGGCCTTGGCGAGCACCGCCTGCATCATCGAGCGGGCGATGCCGCGCCCGGCCGCTTCGGGCGCGGTGGCGACGATGCCGACCGCGACATGGGTCTCGCGCTCGTGCGAGAAGCAGACGCCGAGCAACGCGCCACTGTCTTCATCGCGCGCGGTGACCGCCTCGCCGGGATCGAGCGCCTCGTAGACTTCCGGGAAGATCCGAAACGGCTCGGGACTGTCGCCAAAGCGCGCGCCCTGGCGCAGGCGACTTTCGTACCAGTCGACCAGCGAACGGTGCAGCAAATGCGCCACGGCCTCGTGATCGGCGGCGGACAACGGCGTGAAGGCGATGGTGCAGGCCATGGCGGTCAGACGACTTCCCAGCCCTTGCGGTAGCTGCCGTGGATGAGCGGCTCCAGTTCCGGCAGGCCCTTCGCCTGCATGAGCGCGCCGTCCCATTCGAGGGTCTTGCCGCTGCGCAGCGACAGCACGCCGAGCAAAACAATTTCCGTGAGGTGCGCGGCGTAGTCGAAGGGACTGCTCGCCGCCGGCCCGCCCTTGCAGGCGTCGATCCAGTCGCGGTGATGGCCGTTGGAACGCTTCAACCGCGGCTCGGGCTTCTTGTAGGA
>CANNUR010000037.1 GCA_947523045.1 uncultured Prosthecobacter sp. | reverse complement strand
CCACCAGCCCATCATGGTCGAATATGATCGCCACTCCCAGCGGGATGACTCCGGCAAGCCCGCCCTCCGCACCTGCATCGTCGGCACCGGCGGCGCGGGCGTCAATGTCCTCGACCGCATCACGCTCGACCGCACGGTGGAGGCCAAGCTCGTCTGCATGCACACCGACGTGCGCGTGCTCAGCCACGCCATGGCACCGGTCAAGCTCCAGCTCGGCGCCGACCTCGTGCGCGGCGCCGGCGCCGGCGGCGACCCCGACCTCGGCCGCGAGGCAGCCATGTTCTCGCGCGAGGAAATCCGCCGCGAAGTCGAGGGCCACGACATTGTCTTCGTCTGCACCGGCCTCGGCGGCGGCACCGGCTCCGGCGCCGCACCCGTGATCGCCGAGATTGCCAAGTCCACCGGCGCCCTCGTCATCGTCGCCGCCGCCATGCCCTTCAGCTTCGAGGGCCGGCGCCGCAACGCCCAGGCGGCCGCCGCGCTCGACCAGCTGCAAAAGCGTGCCGACGCCCTTGTGCTGTTTGAAAACAACCGCATGGGCGAGCTGATCCTGCCCAAGGACGGCATCCAGAAGGCCTTCCTGCAGGCCGACCAGCTCATCGCCCAGAGCCTGCGCGCCATCTGCACCATCGTCACCCTGCCCGGCCTGGTCAAACTCGGCCTCGACGACCTCACCGCCGCCCTCAGCACCTCGAACGGCCGCTGCCTGTTCGGGTTCGGCGAGGCTCGCGGCCAGAACCGCGGGGCCGAAGCCCTCAAGCGCGCCCTCAAGAGCCCGCTCATCGACCAGGGCCGCCTGCTGCACCAGACCCGCACCCTGCTCGTCCACATCGCCGGCGGCGAATCACTCACCCTCGTCGAAGTCGACGCGGTCATGAAGCAGCTCGGCCGCCACGTGCCCGACCAGACTCACATCCTCTTCGGCGTCGCCGTCGACGCCAAACTCGAGGACAGCCTCGCGGTCACCCTCATCAGCTCACTCGGCCTCGAACAGCTCAACAGCGTCGCCGCCGCCGCGCCGCCCGCCGAAATGCTGCCCCAGCATGACCGCCCCATGCCGCAGATGGCCGACGTCCTCGGCTCCGGCCTCACCCGCGCCATCGTCAACCCGCCGCCCCCCGCCGTGCCGAAGGCCGAAACCCTAACGGAACCGCCACCGGCCCCCTCTGACGAATTCATTCCCGAACCGCCCCTGCCCCCTGCCGCCCCCACGGCTGAGCCGGCCCCCGAACCGCCACCTGCACCCGCCGCCGCGTTCCCCCCCGAACCGACGCCTCCCCCCGCCGCATTCAAGACTGAGCTCGAATCCCCGCCACCGCCAGTTGCCAAATCGGTCGTGCCGCCGCTCGACCTGCTGTTCCAGGACGACGAAATCCAAGCGCCCGCGCCGAAAGCCGTCGCCAATCCGGCAGCCGAATCGGCATCGCGCCCCGCCAGCGCCCTGCGTCGTGCGCCCGAACCCGACGCTCTGGAGATGGAACTGCTCAGCGACTTCCAGCCGCCCGTGCAAGCGACTTCCGCTCCGGCGGCTGTCCGCGAGCCGGCACCCCTGCCCGAACTCAAGACCCTCATCGCCAGCGAACCGGCGCCCAAGCAAGCCGAACGCAAGATCCGCATTGAGGACTTCCTGCCAAGCCGTGAAACCACGTCGCTGCCGGAGTTCAAGACGATCGTCGCCCATGAGCCCGCGCCCAAGCCGGCCGAACGCAAAATCAGCATCGACGACTACCTGCGCGACGAAGAACCGCCGGTCATCGAACCGAAGAAAATCGCCCCGCCGCTGGTCGCTGTGAAAAAGCCGACCCAGCCACAGATCGACCTCGGCCTCGGCAAGGAGGAGGAACTCGGTCGCTTCAAGGGCACCGAGCCGGCCATCGCCGCCGGTGGTGAAAATCTGGACGTGCCGACCTGGAAGCGCCTGAAAATGAAGCTCCGGCGCGCCGAATCCTGACGGCCTTCCCGCCGGCCTGATGCGCTACTTCGATCACAACGCCACGACGCCCCTGGCGCCGGCTGCACGCGCGGCCTGGCTGGAGGCCAGCGACCGCCACTGGCACAATGCCTCCAGCCTGTATCGCGAGGCCGGCCTGACCGCCCAGGCCCTCGAAGCCGCGCGCGAGGAACTCGCCGACCGCCTCGGCGCCGAACCCGAGCGACTGATCTTCACCGGCGGTGCCACCGAATCGAACAACACGGTCTTCGCCGGCCTCGCCCGCTGCCTGCCGCCGGATGCCGTCATCGCCCTCTCCGCGGTCGAACACCCGAGCGTGCGCGAGGCCGCCTGCGCCTGGCTCGGCCGCCACCGCGTCCGCTTCCTTTCGGTCGACGCCGAGGGCGTGGTCCAGCCGGAAACGCTGCAGGCCTGCCTGCACGAACATCGGCCCGCCCTCGTTTCGGTCATGGCCGCCAACAACGAGAGCGGCGCCCTGCAGCCCTGGCCGCAGCTGGCCGAGCTCTGCCGCGCGCACGGCGTTCGCTATCATTGCGATGCCGCCCAATGGCTCGGCAAACAGCCCGCCGCCGGCCTCGGCAAGTGCGATTATCTGACCGGCAGCGCCCACAAATTCGGCGGTCCCAAGGGCATCGGCTTCCTGCTCGTGGCCGACGCCACTGAACGCTTCCCGCTGCTGCACGGGGGCCCCCAGGAAGCGGGCCGGCGCGCCGGCACCGAAAATGTCCCCGCCATCGCCGCCATGGTCGCCGCGCTGGGCGCAGCAGAGACTGCCGCGGACGCCATCGGCGCCGCCCAGATCACCTGGCGCGACGCCTGCGCCGCCCGCCTGCAGCAGGCCCTGCCAGGCCTGCGTATCATTTCCGCACATGCACCGAGGCTCTGGAACACGCTGCTGATCGTTCTGCCGCGCCACTCCAGCCTGAAATGGCTGACCCGCCTGAGCCAACGCGGTTTCGCCGTCTCCACCGGTTCAGCCTGCAGTTCCGGGCGCGAGGGCTCCTCCGTCGTTCTCCAAGCGCTCGGGGCCGAACCCGACGAACTGCGGCGCGTGCTCAGATTCAGTAGCGGCTGGCAGACTTCCGAGTCGGACTGGCAGGCCCTGACCGAAGCCGTCCTCGCCACCGCTGAAGACCTTGACCAGGGAACACCACTCCCGGGAGCCCCGGCGCTTTCCATGTGACAATGGGTTAGACTTTCGTTGCATTCGGATATAAAAACGGCTAAGTTCACCTTATCCCATGAGCCTTCCCACACCGGAGAACCTGAAGCGTGCCGTCGAAATCGTCGGCAAAATTGAGAGCCTTAAAGCCGAACTTACCGCCCTTCTTTATGGCGGTAAGCCGGTCAAAACCCCTGGCAAGCGCGGCCGTCCGGCCAAGGCTGACAAGGCTGTGAAAGCCCCGAAGGCCGCCAAACCCAAACGTCAGCTTTCCGAAGAAGCCCGCGCCCGCATCATCGCCGCCCAGAAAAAACGCTGGGCCAAGGTGAAGAAGGCCGCCAAGAAGGAAGCTGCCGCCGAAGGCTGAATCCGTTTTCTGTTCCGGCCGACCGCCAAAAGCGGTCGGCCTTTTTATTGGATTCATGGATGACGAGGGCGGCCAAGCCATCATCTTGAACCGCCGCAGGCGCTCGTCGCACCACCCACGCCTCGGCCGCGCAGCCATGTCTTCTCCCCCGCCACACCTGTGCCGTCTGCTCGGCCTCCTGCTGACCGGCCTCTCGCTGGGGAACAGCAACGCCCAAGCTCAGCGCCTCGGTGAACGAGCCCAAGGACAAATCGCCGCCCTGCTGGCGGAAAAGGCCCGCCGCACCCCTGCCCAGGCCCGGCTCGATTCGCAGCTCGTCTACCTGCTCAAACGTCAGGCCGGCGCCGCCGACCTCGCTGCGCTGCCCGAACTCCAGCCCACGGTGCGCACCGAGACCGACGGCCGTCTGCTCGTCGACATACGCGGCCGCATCACGCCCGAACTCGAACGCTGGCTCACCGCTGGCGGCGGCGAGATCCTCGCCTCGGTGCCGCGTTTCGACAGCCTGCGCGCCCGCCTCGCACCGGCCCAGCTCGAAGCCCTGGCCACAAGGCCCGAGGTCCGCTTCATTGAACCCGCGGTTCAGGCTGAAACGAACCTCGGTCCGGTACTCTCCGGAGGCGACACCGCCCACCTGGCCACCAGCGCGCGCGCCGCTTTCGGTGTCGACGGCACGGGACTGAAAATCGGCGTGCTCTCCGATGGCGCCGACTCGCTGACCGTCTCCAAAACCGCCGGCGAGCTCAACGCCCGCGCGCGGGCGCTCGGCGGCCAGGCCGGTGCCGGCGACGAGGGCACGGCGATGATGGAAATCGTCCAGGACCTGCTGCCTGGCGCGGAACTGCTGTTTGCCACCGCTTTCAACGGCGACGCCAGCTTCGCCAGCAACATCCTCTCCCTGCAGGCCGCCGGCTGCTCGATCATTGTCGACGACGTCACTTACTTCAACGAATCGCCCTTCCAGGACATGGTCATCGCCCAGGCGGTCAACACCGTCTCCGACGCCGGCGTGCTGTTCTTTTCTTCCGCCGGCAACTCCGGCAACCAAAACGACGGCACCTCGGGCGTTTGGGAGGGCGACTTCTCTGCAGGTGGTGCCGCCGGTGCGCCAGTCACAACCGCCGGCACCCTGCACGACTTCGGGGGCGGCCTGACTTACAACACCGTCGCCACCGGTGGCAGCAGCCGGCGTGTCGACCTGTTCTGGGCCGATCCCAACGGCGCCTCCGCCAATGACTACGATCTCTTCGTCCTCAACAGCACCGGCACCAGCGTGCTGCGCAGCTCGACCAACCTGCAGACCGGCAGCCAAAACCCGTATGAGTCGGTCGGCACCCTCAACACCGGCGAACGCATCGTCATCGTGCAAAAACCCGGAGCCGCGAACCGCTACCTGCACCTCAGCACCGGCCGGGCCCGCCTCAGCCTCAGCACCGCCGGCCAAACCCGCGGTCACAATGCCTCCGGCGCCGCCAACGCCTTCTGCGTCGCCGCCGTTCGCACGTCGACACCCGCCAGCCCCGCCTCGGCGTTCACCCCCGGCAACGCGGTCGAAACCTTCAGCAGCGACGGTCCGCGCCGGATGTTTTACCAGCCCGATGGCACGCCCTTCACGCCCGGCAATTTCTCCGCCAGCGGCGGGCAGCTGCTCGCCAAACCCGATCTCACCGCCGCCAACGGCGTCGCCACCTCGGTGCCCGGCTTCACCACCTTCTATGGCACCTCGGCGTCCGCCCCCCACGCAGCGGCGATCGCGGGCCTGCTGCAGGCCTACAATCCGAACCTCAGCGCCGCCGAGATCCGCGCCCTGCTCAACGCCAGCGCACTCGACATCGAGGCGACCGGCACCGACCGCGACTCCGGGGTCGGCATCGTCATGGCCGAAACCACGCTCAACGCTGCCGCCGCTCCCGATGCCCTGCAGCTCAGTGGTGTCGGTCTGGTCGCCACCGGCCCCAAGGGCGGGCCCTTCGCTTCCAGCGGAGGCAGCCACACCCTGACCAACAGCGGTGCCAGCCCCCTCAACTGGACGGCAACCCCCAACGCCGCGTGGTTCTCCGTGAGCCCGGCGGCCGGCACCCTCGCTCCAGGTGCTTCGATCGTGGTCAGCGTCGCTCTCGAACCCACCGCCGCCGACCTGGCTGGCGGGCAGCACCAGGCGACCCTCGTCTTTCGCAACACCGGCAGCGGTTTCGAACGCGCCTTGTCGGTGCACCTGAACGCCGCCTTTGATCCCTTCCCCAACCCGATCGCGGGTTCCGGCACGGGGCTGGTTCCAGACGGTGTCGCCGAAACCCCGCCCGCGCCCGGCGCCCCCCTGACGGTGTCGATCCCGGTCAGCGGCCTCACCGAGAACATCAGCCGCGTCGCCGTCAGCCTGACACTCAGCCATGGCTGGGCGGGCGATCTCGAGGCCGTGCTGACCTCGCCGGGCGGCAGCCGCAGCCTGGTCCTGTTCAGTCGCATCGGCGCCACTGCGGCCGCCGATTACGGCAGCAGTTCGGACTTCAACGGCACCTACATCTTCACCGACAGCGCCACCGGCCCGCACCTGTGGACCACGGCTGACAACACGTCGACCGTGCCGCCGGGCCAGTATCGAACCACGGCCGCCGGCGGTGCCGGCCAGACCGATCCGGCCCCCGTCACCAGCCTCAACGCCACCTTCGGCGGTCTGACACCGGCCGAGGCCAACGGCACCTGGACGCTCAGCTTTCGCGACTACTGCGCGCCCGACCAAGGCACCGTCAGTGCGGCGGCACTCAGCTTCAGCCCGATCGAAAGCCTGTCCACCAACAACCGCCTGGCCGACCTCACGGCCGACACCGGCAGCCTCGATCCGGCGTTCGATCCGGACACCGAACGCTACGCCCTCACGGTGCCGGCCGGCACGGCCAGCCTGCGCCTGAGCGCCACCCCCGAAGACTCGGGCGCGTTGATCGACCTCGGCCTGCACGGCGCGGCCCTGCTGCCCGTCAGTTCGGGCAGCCCGAGTCCGGCCATCCCGCTGGTTGACGGCCTCAACCTGCTCGATCTGCAAGTCACCGCCGCCAACGGCCTCGCTCGCACCTACCGCCTCGCGGTCACCCGCCAGGGCGCATCCTCCACCCTCACCGTGCCGACCCGCCAGGCCTGGGACAACGGCCTGAACGTGCCGCTGCGCACCGATGCCTGGACGATGCAATTCGTTTATGCGGAGGAGCTGCTGCGCTACCTGCCGCCCGGCACCCAAATCCAGGGACTGGCCTTCCGCCTCTGGATCGGTCAATCCACCTGGCCCCCAAGTCCACGCAACTGGAGCGCGTACAGCGTTGAACTCAGCGCCGCCACCCGCGCACCCGGCGAGCTCAGCGCGACCTTTGCCGACAACGTCGGCGCCGATGCCGTCACGGGTCGCAGCGGCGCACTGGCGGTCGCCACCGGCGCCTACCCGGGCGGAGGCAATCCCAATGCCTTCGGACCCGTGCTGAGCTTCGACACCCCCTATGTCTATCAGGGCGGCGACCTGCTCATCACCCTGCGCCACACAGGCAGCGGCGGCGGCGACTTCCCCTTCATCGAAACCCTGCCCAGCCAGGATGGCTGGTTCGAATGCCTGGCCGCTGAAGGTCAGTCCGCCACCACCGCGGTCTACACCGCCGCCACACCGGTGCTGCAACTCAGCTTCGAACTGCCCCAACCCGAGATCGCCCTCCGTGGCGACGACGTCGACATCGCCAGCGGCGACAGTACCCCCACACGTGAGGATCACACCGACTTCGGCTCCGCGCGTCTCGACGGTGATCCCGTTTCGCACAGCTTCACCCTCAGCAACAGCGGCGAAGCCACGCTCGATCTGGGCGAACTCGAGCTGGAGGGCGCCGCCGACTTCACGCTGCTTGCCCCCCTGCCGGCAACCCTCGCGCCCGGCGCCAGCGCGAGCTTCAGCCTCGTCTTCACGCCCGCCGCCCTCGGCAACCGCAGCGCGGTGGTTTCGATCGCCAGCAATGACGCCGATGAAAATCCCTTCACCTTCACGATCCAGGGCCGCGGCATCGCCCCTGAGATCGGCCTGAGCGGCAACGCGCTCGCCATCGCCAGCGGCGACACCACCCCCAGCACGGACGACCACACCGACTTCGGTTCCGTTCGGCTCGATGGCGATCCCCTGTCGCGCAGCTTCACCCTGAGCAACAGCGGCGAAGCCACCCTGCATCTCGGTGGACTCGAGTTCGACGGCGCCGCCGATTTCAGCCTGGCTGCCCCCCTGCCGGCAACCCTCGCGCCCGGGGCCAGCACGAGCTTCAGCCTCGTCTTCACGCCCGCCGCCCTCGGCAACCACAGCGCGCTGGTTGCCATCGCCAGCGATGACGCCGACGAGAATCCCTTCACCTTCACGATCC
Source organism: uncultured Prosthecobacter sp. (assembly GCA_947523045.1). Classification (GTDB taxonomy): domain Bacteria; phylum Verrucomicrobiota; class Verrucomicrobiia; order Verrucomicrobiales; family Verrucomicrobiaceae; genus Prosthecobacter. Next base: position 10,079 of record CANNUR010000037.1, on the reverse strand, counting down.
AGGGCCGCGGCATCGCCCCCGAGATCGTCCTCAGCGGCAACGCCGTCACCATCCCCAGCGGCGACACCACGCCCTCCGTCGACGACCACACCGACTTCGGTTCGGTCCGGCTCGACGGTGAAGCCTTCGTGCGCAGCTTCACCCTGAGCAACAGCGGCGAAGCCACCCTGCATCTGTCTGGTGTGCCCAGGGTCGAAGTGACCGGCTCGCATGCCGAGGACTTTGAAGTCCTCGTCGAACCTTCGAGCCCGCTCGAACCCGGCGCCAGCACGACGTTCACCCTTGCCTGCCGGCCACGCCTGCCGGGCGAACGCCGGGCCGAACTGCGCATCGCCAGCGATGACCCAACGACCCCGGAATACCGCTTCACCGTCCGTGCCTTCGGCCTGCTGCCGCAGTCGCTCGCCCAAAGCCTCAGCTTTGATCCCCCCAAGGTCATTTATCTCAGCCAAAGTCCGCTGGCCCTGTCGGCCGCAGCCAGCTCGGGCCGTCCCGTCCTGCTGGAAGTGGTCGCCGGTCCCGGGGTTTTGACCGATGGCCTGCTGCAGGCACTGGAAGTCGGTGTCATCAAGCTGCGGGCCAGCCAGGCCGGCGGCGGCAACGACGCGCCCGCAACGCCGGTGCTGCGCTCGATCACCGTCAAGCCGGATCCGAGCCAGTTGACGCTCATCGATCTCATTCAGGTGTACGATGGCACACCACGCGAGGTGCGGGTGCTGGGCGCCGACGGCCCGGTGACACTGACGTACAAGATCGGTAGTGTGGAAGGCAGTGATGCCCCGGTGAATGCCGGCAAGTACGCTGTCAAGGCTCGCGATGGCACACGCACCAAGACTGGCACGCTCACCGTCTTGAAGGCCCCGCTGTGGGTGACCCCTGCGGATGCGCGCCGGTTCGCCGGCGAGGCCAACCCCGCGTTCAGCGCCCACTACCGCGGCTTTGTGGAGGGAGAAGACGAAGCGGTGCTGCAAGGCCTGCCCGTGCTGACCACACCCGCCAAAATCTCCAGCCCGGGTGGCTTTTATCTCATCACCTCCAAGGGCGGTGCCGCGGCCAACTACAGCCTGCGGCACGGCGCCGGCACCCTGTTTGTGGAAACCTTCGGCAGCACCTGGGCCGCCCTGCTGCGCGACGCAGATCGTCCCGCCGGCCGGGTGGAAATCGTGCTCAATGCCGCCAACACCCGTTTCTCCGCCAAACTGCAGCACGCCGCCGCCTCTTCACCGCTGGCTCTGGTCGGCCCGCTGACCCTCAATGCTGAAGCGGAACAAACTGCCGGCAGCGCCCGCTTCGAGAAAAACGGCCTGGTCTGCCAGCTCGACTTCACGCTTGATCTCGACGGGCACCTGAGTGCTGCGGCCACCTGCGGCGACCTGACCCTGCAGGCCAACGACGGCCGGCGCCTGCGCGCCAAGTCGGCCGGTCGCGTCGAACATGCGGGCACCTACACCGTCCTGCTGGAGCCCGCCCTGCCGGCGGCGGACGGCGTACCGGGGGGAGCCGGCTGGGCACAGGCCGCGGTCGCAGACACCGGTCAGCTCAGCCTGGTCGGCAGCCTCGGCGATGGCACCCGTTTCACGGCAAGCCTGCCCGCCGATGAGGCGCGCGATCCTGGCTACCTGCTCTTCCTGCAGCCCTACAAACCCGCCCGCGCGGGTGCATTCGTCGGCGGCGCCTTCCGCCTGCTGCCCCACCCCTCGCTGGAGGGGCGGCGTCACGTGCCGGAAGCCGTGCTCACCTGGAACAAGACCGGCCTGGCCAAGGACGCCGCCTACCCGGAAGGATTCACCGGCCGCGACGTGGTTCTCCTGCTCGATCCCTGGCTGAAGCCTGCCCGCGATGAAAGCCTCGCCCCACGCCTCGGCCTGACGGGCGACTCCCTGCGCGTTGAGCACGACGCCGTCGCCATCACCGACGACCTGCCCACCCTGATCCAGCTCGGCAGCCGCAGCTTGAGCGTGGTCGAACCCGTCGCCAATCCGGCCCAATGGAAAGCCTCACTCAACACCGCCAACGGCCTGCTCAGCGGCCGCTTCGTGCGCTTCATGGAAGGCAAAAGGCAGACCGTCAAATGGACCGGCCTGCTGCGCCAGCCCTCGCTGCCCGGCGATGCCCTGATCGGTGCCGGCCACTTCCTGCTGCCGGCCGCAGGCGCCGGCCAAACCACCGGCGAGATCCGTTTCCTCGTCCCGGAAGAGTGAGCTTGGAGCACGGAGCCAAGAGCGAAGAGGCCAGCGAAAGTACTCCAGGGCTTCAGCCCGTTGCGAGGTGACCGGTTGGTTGCGGGCTGAAGCCCGGGAGTACTTTGGCCAACAGCCTCCACGCTCTCTGCCCTGGCTCTTCGCCGTGCGGCTTGGAGCGGAAAGAGACCGCGGGGTCACTGCCCCAGCCTACAGCACTTCGGTCCCGAAAGCGCCGCTTGGAGCCTAGAGCGGAGAGGCCAGAAAACCTCCACCCTCTAGGCACTAGGCCCCACGCTCTGAGCTCTAGGCTCTCATTTCTCCGCCTTGCCGGCTCAGTTCGAGCGGCCGAGGTAGCTGTTGTCCTCGGTCTTGACGCTGATCTTGTCGCCGGGGCCGATGAAGAGAGGCACCTGCACCTGCAGGCCGGTTTCCATGATGGCGGCCTTGTAAACGTTGTTGGCGGAATCGCCCTTCACGCCTTCCGGAGCCTCGGCCACGGTCATCACCACGGACGGCGGCAGTTCGATGCCGATGACGACATCGTCGGCGAACTGGATTGTGTACTTCTGGCCCTCAATAAGGTAGTTCCTGGCATCCTTGACCTGATCGGCCATGAGCACCACGTCCTCGAAGGTTTCGGGGTGCATGAAGTGGTAGTCGTCGCCATCCTTGTAGCTGTACTCGTGCGGCTCGCGGTTGAGATTGACAGCCTCAAGCGACTCATTGGAGGTCATGCGCAGGTTGTACACCTTGCCGGTGCTCAGCGCACGGACCGACATCTGGACGTAGGAAGCCATGCGCGGGGGCGTCTTCAACTCGAAGTCGGAGACGAGGCACACCTCGTTGTTGTAACGGACGGCGTGACCTTTGCGAAGGTTGATGACGGGGGTGGAAGCCATAAGACCGTGGGTTTTAGGCAAGTTCGGGGCAATTGCAAGGGAACAAATGGTCGGGCACGCCCGCCCCTGGGGGGCCTCAGGCACTGACTTTCCGATTTTTCGCCGTTCCGGTCCTTCCATGGCGACCGCGCCATGCCTCCCTTGGCATCCATGCGACCGAAATTGGCGGACTGGGCCAACTTTGACACGCGCCCCGTGCGGGTGGCGTTGGTCGTCCGCATGAAAGCCCTGCTGCCTGCCGCCTGCGCCCTGCTCGCCCTGGCCCTGAACGCCCCCGCCGCCGAGGTGCCGGCCGCCTCGAAAAAAATCGATGCCCTGCTCGCCGCAGGTTGGCAGAAGCAGGGCATCCAGCCGAATCCGCAGGCGGGCGACGAGGTCTTCCTGCGCCGTGCCTACCTGACCGTGGTCGGTCGCATCCCGACCTATGAGGAGGCGCGGGCCTTCCTCAGCTCCGAAGCACCGGACAAACGAGCCCGCCTGGTCGACGCCCTGCTCGCCTCCGAGGGCTACGTTCACCACTTCTTCAACTACTGGTCCGACGTCCTGCGCGCGCAGAGCGCCGGGGTCGCCGGCAGCACGACGGCCCAAAACTACCTCAACTACCTGCGCGAGTCGCTGCGCAGCAACAAGCCCTACAACCAACTGGTGCGCGAACTCGTCTCCAGCGAGGGCACCTGCTTCGACACCGGCGCCATCGGCTACTACATGCGCGACCGCGGCATGCCGCTCGACAACCTGTCGAACACCACCCGCGTCTTCCTGGGCACACGCATGGAGTGCGCCCAGTGCCATGACCACCCCTTCGACAAGTGGACGCAGAAGCAGTTCTTTGAGATGGCGGCCTTCACCCACAACATGACCTCGGGCGCCTACCGCAGCACGACCGCCGACCAAACCAACAAGCGCATCCGAGAGGACAAGTCGCTCGACAAGGAGACCCAGGACCTCATGCGCCAGGCGATCACCGAGGTGGTGCGCCCCCTGCGCGACACCCAGGTGGTGCAGAACAAGAACCCGATCCGCCTGCCGCACGATTACAAGTACAGCGACGCCAAGCCCAAGGACGTCGTGCCCGCCGCCGTCATGTTCGGCAAGCCGGTGCAACTCACCCAGGAGTCGGACCCGAGCGCCGTCTTTGCCGACTGGCTGACCTCGCCCGACAACCCGCGCTTCACCAACCTCATCGCCAACCGCCTGTGGAAAAAGGTCTTCGGCCTGGCGCTGATCGAGCCCTTCGACGAGTTGACCGACTCCAGCACGGCCTCGAACCCCGAGCTGATGAAGTTCCTCGAGCAGCAGATCGTCGAGCTGCGCTACGACATGAAGGCCTACCTGCGCGTGCTGCTCAACACCGAGACCTTTGGCCGCACCAGCACCCGCGAGGTCGGCACGGGCGAGCCCTACCACTTCCCCGGTCCGGTCTTCCGCCGCATGACCGCCGAACAGGCCTGGGACTCCGTCATCGCCCTGGTCAGCCCGGTGCCGGACCAGCCCAACTGGTCGGGCCGCGAACGCGAGCGCATCGAACTCGAAAAGCGCGGTCTGCTGGCGAAGATGCTCGACAAGACCGAGCCCGAACTGCTGTTCGAGGCGGCACGCGAGGTTGCCGGCGCCATGCGCGAGCAGAACAAGGAATTCGACCAGCTGCGCAAGGAACTGGACGCCGCGCGCGCGAGGGAGGACAAGGACAAGATCAATGACATCCAGCGCCGCCTCGGCCAAAGCCAGCGCGTGCTGCGCGAAACGGTGTCGCGCTGCTTCCACGCCGCGGCGGCGAAGTCGAACAATGCCGAGGTGAAGGCACTACTGGTCGAAATGAGCGGCGGTGGCGAAATGGAAATGGCGATGATGAACGCCATGGAGACGCCGCGCGTCGAAGCGCGCGACCGTCCGCTCGACGACGCCCTGAAGGCACGCCTGGACAAGGATGCCGCCCTGCTCGGTCTCAAGGACGAGAAGAGCCGCAAGTCCTATGAAGCCTACCTGAAGACCCTGCATCAAACCTGGGTGCGCGCCGCCGAACTGCCCTCGCCCGCCCCGCGAGGTCACTTCCTGCGCGAGTTCGGCCAGAGCGACCGCGAGGTCATCGAAAACGCCAGCGACGAAGCCTCGGTGCCGCAGGCCCTGCTGGTGATGAACGGTCCGATCGGTAGTCAGGTCAGCAATGGCTGGTCGGCCCTCTCGCTCCACCTGCGCCAGGCCAAGACCGCCGATGAAAAGCTCGATGTGCTCTTCCTCAGCCTCTTCGCCCGCAAGCCCGCCGAAGCCGAGCGCACCCAGTTGCGCCAGCGCCTGGAAAGCTACGCCGGCAGCAAAACCCTCTGGGAAGACCTGACCCTCGCCGCCCTCAGCACCCAGCGCTTCCTGTTCGTGGAATGAGTCAAGGCAGTTCTCGGTTCTCGGTTCTCGGTTCTCGGTTCTCGGTTCTCAATTCGCAGTTCGCAGTTCGCAGTTCGCAGTTCGTCAATCCGCAATCCGCATTCGTCATGAATCCCTCCTTCCTTCGTTCCTCCGGCAGCGATCTGTCGCGCCGCACCCTGATGACCCGCATGGCGCAGTCCTGCCTTGGGGTGGGCCTGCTGCCGTCCATGGAGCACCTGTTCTCCTCGCGCGCCTTCGCCGCCGGTGAGGGTGCGGCCAAGGCGATGCAGGCACCGACCGCGCGCAATGTCATTTTCCTGTACATGAACGGCGGCCAGAGCCACCTCGACACCTGGGATCCGAAACCCGGCAACACCGAGGTGATGGGCGCGACCAAGGCCATCAAGACCAGCGCCGACGGCGTGCAGATCGGCGAGTACCTGCCGCGCACGGCAAAGCAGATGCACCACGCCTGCGTCATCAACTCGATGGCGACCAACACCGCCGCGCATGAGCAGGCCAACTACTTCATGCACACCAGCTACGGCCTGCGCAGCACGATCAAGCATCCCGGCCTCGGCGCCTGGCTGAGCTTTTACCAGGGCCCGGGCAATCCGGCCCTGCCGCCCTATGTCTTCATTGGCAATGACAGCCGCCACCCGGGTGCCGGCTACATGCCGAAGAAACATGGCCCGCTCATGGTCAACAACCCCGAGTCCGGCCTGCAAAATGCGCGCCCGGCCAAGGGGGTGACCGAAGACCGCTTTGCCATGCGCCGCGACCTAGCCCAGGTGCTCGACAGCGATTTCCAGAAGACCTGGGACGTGCCGGGTGTCAAGGCCTACGCGGACATGTACGACGACGCCGTGCGCCTGATGAAGAGCGAGGACCTGGTGGCCTTCGACCTAAGCAAGGAACCCGAGGAACTGCGCAAGAAGTACGGCAAGGAAAGCTTCGGCCAGGGCTGCCTGCTCGCCCGTCGCCTGGTCGAACACGGCGTCCGCTTCGTCGAGGTCTCGCTCGGCAGCTGGGACACCCACACCGCCAACTTCATCACCACGCCGCGCCTGTGCGAAACCCTCGACACCGCGCTCAGCGCGCTGGTTCAGGACCTCGAAGCGCGCGGCCTGCTGCAGGAGACGATGATCGTCATCGCCTCGGAATTCGGTCGCACGCCCAAGATCAACCAGAACCAGGGCCGCGACCACTACCCGGTCTTCTCCTGCGTGCTGTTCGGCGGTGGCATCAAGGGCGGCCTGAAGTACGGTGCCACCGACAAGGACGGCGCGCAGGTGGCGGCCGATAAGGTGGGTCCGCCCGACCTCAACGCCACCATCGGCTACGCCCTCGGCCTGCCGCTCAGCCAGGTGATTTACTCCCCGAGCAAGCGCCCGTTCACCGTCGCCGACAAGGGCCAGCCTCTGGTGCAGCTGTTTTCGTGACGCCCCTCAATCCTCCCGACGCAGTGCCTCCTCGGCCTCCAGGCCGAAGAGGAATTCGAAGTCGCCCTTGTCGAGGGTGCTGGCGAAGCCGCCCTGGCCGAGGATGTTGGAGGAGAGCAGGCTCTTCTTCTGCTGCAGCAGCATGATCTTTTCCTCGATCGTGCCCTTGGTGATCATGCGGTAGGCCATGACCGGCTGGGTCTGGCCGATGCGATGGGCGCGGTCGATGGCCTGGGCCTCGACGGCGGGGTTCCACCAGGGATCGTAGAGAATGATGTAACTGGCGGCGGTGAGATTCAGACCGCTGCCGCCGGCCTTGAGGGAGAGCAGGAAGACGCTGGCACCCTCGTCCTCCTGGAAGCGGCGCACCACTTCAGCGCGGTTCTGCGTGGCGCCGGTGAGCCAGTAGTGCGGCACACCCATGTCCTGCAGGCGGTCGCGCAGGATCTCCAGCATGGAGACGAACTGGCTGAACAGCAGGACCTTGTGGCCTTCTGCATGCAGTTCCTCGATCAGCTCCAGGGTGGCGCCGAGCTTGGCGCTTTCTTCCGAAGCGGCGGAGGCGTCGGCCAGCACCGGATGGCAGCAGATCTGACGCAGGCGGGTGAGGGCCTGCAGGATGGCGAAGCGGCGGCGCGTAAGCACCTCGAAGCCGGAGGCGGAAATGACCATCTGCTGGGCGCGCGCCAGTTCCTCGCGGTAGCGGCGCGCCTGGGTCTCGCTCATCTCGCAGAGCAGGGTCTCCTCGCTGCGCGAGGGCAGTTCCTTGGCCACCTGCGACTTCGTGCGGCGCAGCAGGAAGGGCTTCAAGCGCGCGTGCAAACGCTCGGAGGCGGCGGCATCCTTGCGGCGGTCGAAGTGACGGTGGAAGTACTTGCGGTCGCCGAGCGCGCCGGGCGTGGCGAAGGTCATCAGGCTCCAGAGGTCGAGCAGGCGGTTTTCCACCGGCGTGCCGCTGAGCACGAGACGGTTCTCGGCCTTGAGCTGGCGCGCGGCGCGTGCGGCCTTGCTGTCGGGATTCTTGATGTGCTGACCCTCATCGAGGATGATGGCCAGCCATTTGACGGTCTCCAGCAGCTCGGCGCAGCCGCGCAGCTGGGCGTAGTTGATGACCAGCACATGCTGGTCGCTGAGCAGTCGCTCCAGGTCGAGCTCGTCCTTCTCCCGCAGCACCTGGACGCGCAGTTCCGGCGCCGCCTTGGCAAACTCGGTGGCCCAGACGTCGAGCACCGACTTCGGACAGATCACCAGGCAGGGCCAGGCCTTGCGGTAGCGACCGCGCAGCCAGAGCACCCAGGCGATGCTCTGGATGGTTTTGCCGAGGCCCATGTCGTCGGCAAGAATGCCGCCAAACTTGTTCAGGCTGAGGTAGGCGAGGAAATGATAGCCCTCGACCTGGTACGGGCGCAGGGTGACGGCGAGCCCCTCGGGCACGGCGGGTTTTTCATCGAGGCGCGCCTGCTCCATGCGCTGGGTGAGCATCTGCCAGGCGCGCGGATGGATGACCTCCTTGACGTTCTGCCCGGCGAGCTGGCGCCAGTGCAGGCGGTGCGCCTCACCGGTGAACTCGTCGAGATCGAGACCCGCCTGGTCCAGGATGGTCTGCTGCTCCTCGGACAGCTCCAGCTTGACCCGCCGCCAGGTGCCATCGGCGAGTTGGACGAAGCCGCCCTTGGCGGCGATCAGGCGACGGATGTCGGCGGGCTTGAGATCCGCGCCGTCGACCTCGAAGATCAGGCTCAGGTCAAACCAGTCGATGTCGGCCGTCTGCGCGGCCTCCAGGCGTACGCGGGCGATGAGCGGATCGGCCAGGATGGTCTGCAGCCGTTCATCGGCCTGCAGGTGCACGCCTTTGGGCAGGCCCTGCGCCCAGGCCATGAAGTGCTCGGGGAAGGTCTTGGTCAGGCGCACGCGAAAGCCGTCCTGCTCGGGGTCGTAGACCGCGCGCAGCTCGTGCAGGGCGGCCTCGGCGGCGGCGAGCGGGCCGCGGTCGCTGCACAGGATGGTGTCGTCCTCCGGGCGACCGTCGAGAGCCGGCTGCCAGCCGCCATGACGCAGGACTTCGCGCACGCGGCCGTCGGGCGACCTCGCCTCGATCTGAAACACGGCGTGCTCGGTGCCACCGATCGGGCCGCGGGCGATGCAGCCGGCGCGAATGCCGACCTCTAGCACCTCATGGCGCACGCGCGCGGCGAGTTCGACCGGCAGCGGCAGGCCGAGCCTGTCGAGGAAGGTGATGCCATCCTGGCTGGCGAGGGCACCGACCGGGATGGCAACCGGCTCCTCGAAGCGGGTGTCGCCGGCAAACCAGAACGGGCCTTCAAAGAGGGTGTCCGCGCCGAGGTAGAGCGTGCGCGCGCCCGGCAGCACGCGCAGGGGCAGCGGCGCCGGCGTACCGTCGGCGCGCACCAGGGTCAGGCGCAGTTGGCGACTGCCGGCATCCTCCTGTCCCTGCCAATGCAGGGGCGCTTCCGCGCGTTGGAAGGGAGCTTCGTCGAGAGTGAGCAGGCGGCTGGCGAGCGCCGGCTGCTGAAACAGCGAGCCCAGCCAGCCGCCGTGGACGTCGAGATCGAAGCGGCAGAGATCACCGCTGGCCGTCTTGGCCGGCCCGAGGCAGGCGAGCAGCAGCAGCTCGGCCTCGGCGGGCAGGCGCAGGGCGCCGCGCTCCTGCTCGCGCGCGGCGGCGGACAACTCCGCCAGACTGACCGGCCGAAAGCCCGGGGCATCGTCCCAACGCGCCTGCAGGCGCGCCTCCGCCGGCGTGATGACGAGACGATAATCCACCAGCACGGGCCCGTGGGCCGGGCTGCTGTCGAGCTCACGCAGAACCTCGCGGATGCGCTCACGCCACAGCGGCAGGGTGCGTTCCTGGCGCCAGCCGCCGAGACGCGCGCGCACGGCGTCCAGATCGGCAAAGCCGCGCAGGAAAGGCGGCGCCGGCAGCTTCTTTTCGTCGAGCGCGAGCGCCACGTAATCCCAGAACTCGCGCAGGTTGGCCGGCGGCTCCGGCCAGAGCGACAACGGTTCGGTGCTCTGGATGCTCCAGCGCGCGTGCAGGCGCACCATGTCCTGATCGTAAATGCGGCCACCGGCAGCGCGCACACGCTCCAGGCGCTTCTCCAGCTTGCCCAGGTAATTCTCCTCGTCGGGGGTCAGCCGGCGCGCCAGGCGCTGCTCCAGCTGGGCCTGAAAGG